>CANFNE010000077.1 GCA_947448105.1 Burkholderiales bacterium | reverse complement strand
GGTCGCCAAATGGTGGGTGCCCGACGACGTGGTCTTCCTCGACTCCCTGCCCGTGGGCGGCACCGGCAAGGTGCAAAAGGGGGATTTGCGCAAGGAATATGGCGGGGTGTTTAGCTGAAACACGCACCCGATAAAAGCGCCGGTTAACGCGCTGCGTTGCCGCGCAATCGCGATGGTTTTTTAGGCGCGAGCATTGCCGCCGGCGCCTGTTCTACGGCAGCCTGCATGGCCCTGGCCACGTACTCGTTCAAATTGATCGACGCGTCTTGGGCTGCAATCGCCGCTTGCCGGTGCAAATCGGAGCCCACGCGGACATTGAAGGTTCCGCTGTAGGGCTTGTTGGCCGCTTTGCCGGTCTTCTCGCAATAGGCCAGGTAGCGATCCACCGCAGCTTGAAAATTGGCTTTGAGCGCTGGCACCGTGTCACCTTCGTAGGTGACGATGTCGTCGATAAACAGCACTTTGCCAACAAGGCACTCGTCTTCCAGGCTGGCATCAAACGAGCCGGTAAAGCCTTTGTAGATCAATTTATTGGCTGACATCATTCATCTCCATGGCGCCGGTGCGTTCGATTGCATCCTTGGCGCTTTTCACTTGATAAGGTTTCAGTAGTCCCGAAGGATGGGTCTTTGACATGGACAGTCGCAGGCCAGTCGCATGCTCAAAGATGTCATGTGACCCGCCGTCACAATGATTGCCAAAGCCCACCCGGGTCATCACGGTCACCAGGTCGTCCCAGGCAAATCCTTTGGGAGGCGGTTTTGCAAACAACTTCTGCAATAGCTTGTCTTTTTTGGACATGTTTTTTTGCCTCTATTCCCTGAGGGTTGCAACTATCCATTAGTTGCAAAATTTCAGTAAATTCTTGCTCGGGCACGCCCAAGCGATCACTGGGGTGCTACGTTTGATGAAAAATGGGTTTTCAACTTACGCAAAGGCTCGAATATGCGCAGGCCTTGGAACTTGCCGATCCCACCATGGACAAGGCAGATCTGTTCCGCGAGGCCTTGGAGGTTTTCGTCCGGATTCAGACCGCTAAGCGTTTAGCCGAACAGGCCGCGCGTTTTACCTTGGCCCAGCGCGCCACGGCGCATTAGCCCGGCCGGGCGCCCGCCGCCCCCACCACCGCCATCACCCCTCCCGCCGCGCCCGCTCCAGCGTCCGTTCCCGCTCGCGCGGGCCGAAGGATGAGGCAAGCGCGCCTTCGGCTTGCAGGCCTTCAAGGTATATGGCCTCGATTTCGGGTGCGGCGCGGCGCAGTTCGCGTTCGGCAAAAGGCAGGTGCAAAAGCGCGCGCAGCGCATACAGCAGGCGCAGCCAGCCGGGGATGAAGATGCGGCTTTGGCGAGTGGCCATGCCGCTGACGATGGCGCGGGCGGCGTCCTCGGGGCTGGTCTCGCTGTTCATGGGGCCGGGCATGGTGGCGCGCAGGCGCACAAAGCCCGGGTGCAGCGCGCCCTCGGTGACCAGCGGCGTGCGCACCCAGCCGGCGTGCACCACGCCCACGTCAACGCCGTGCGCGGCCAGCTCAATGCGCCACGCGTTGCCCATGGCCTCTGCCGCCGACTTGCTGGCCGCATAGGCCGACATCACCGGCGGGTGCGCAAACGACGACACCGAGGCGTTGATCAGCACATAACCGTGCGCCTGCAGGAGCGCAGGCAGCGCGGCGCGCACGGTGTTGAACACGCCAAACACGTTCACCTCAAAACAGCGTTTCCAGGCCTGCGGGTCTACATAGGCCACCGGGCCAAAAGCGGCCACGCCGGCGTTGGCAAACACGGCGTCGATGCGGCCGTGGCGCGCCAGCGCCTGTGCCACCACGTGCTCCATGGCGGCCAAATCGGTCACGTCGGCCACCAGGTGCAGCGTGCCGGGGCCGCAGCGTTCGGCCATGTGCGCCAGCGGCCCGGCGTCGCAGTCCACCAGCACCGGCAGGGCGCCGCGCTGCAGCAGTTCCAGCGCTGTGGCCGCGCCTATGCCAGAGGCGGCGCCAGTGACCAGAACGACCTGGCCCGTGAGTGACTTGGAGGGTGCAGACATGGTGCGGGTCTCGGTAGAAGCGTGCAGCGCATGCTGCACCAGGAAAAAAGGGGCGTCGCCCGGCGAGCCCTACGCGGGCTTGGTCACCATCAGGTAAACGATGGGCAACGGCAAGACGGTGGCCAGCGCGCCGGCGGCTTGCCAGATGCGCGACAGGCGCCAATAGTCCTCGCCCACGGTATCGCTGGCGCGCAGCAAGGCACGTTGCTTGAACTGAATCGGCACCAGCACAAGAAGCCAGATCAGGCCCGAGAACGAGAGCAAGCCATACGACCACTGGATCCAGGGGTGCGAGGCTTCGCCGCCCAGGTGCAGCGCCATGCCGTGGCCGGTCCACACCACGCCAATGGCGCCGCCCAGCGTAAACAGCGCGTCGGTAATCAGCACCATGCGGTTGCTGAACTGGATGATGGCGTGCTCGCGCGTGCGCTCGGCCAGCAGCGCCCAGACGCCGCTGACGATGACGTTGCCCAAAAACAGGCAGGCGCACACCAGGTGGATGATTTTCAGGTTAGGTGCCATACGGGCTCTCGGGGCTGGGTGCGTCTTGTGTGTTTTGTGCCGCTTCGCGCTGCTTGCGGGTGTGCTCGCGCGCCTGACGCAGATCGCGCCATTGCCAAGCAAAGAACAGGGCGCCTGCGCACAACAAAACTACCACTTCAACGAGCTTGAGCAAGCGCCGCCCTTAGCGCCGTGCGCGTTCGCGTTGCTCTAATCGACCAAACAAGTCCACCATCCATTCCACCCGCTGGTCGAAGCTGCGCTGCGGCACCGTCCAGGGCTTGTGGTCCAGCTCCGGGCTGCGGTCGCGCCCGACCACGTCCACCAGAAAAGCAATCGCGGGCACGGGGCTCAAAGTCACAGCGGGCAAGGTCGGGGCCTTGACCGCTACCGCGGTGGCGCGGGCGATCAGCGCGAGCTTGCGGGTGGTGGACACCACCGCGCGCTTGTCAATCGAGTTCAAGCCTTCGCGCTCGAGCTGCTTGCCGATTTCGGCGTACACCAGGCGCGCGGCCTGGATGGCCGGACGGCAGTCCCAGGGCAGCTCGGCCAGGCCAAATTCGCCGCGCCGGTAGAGCACGTCGGCGCGCAGCAAAAGGCGTTGGGTAAAGCCGGCAATGCGCGCGTCAAACACGGGTGCGGCCAGCCAGGCGTCGGCGTCCATGCCAATTTCGCGAAACCAGGCGCGCGGAATATAGAGCCGTCCGTTGCGCGCGTCTTCGCCGATGTCGCGGGCAATATTGGTGAGCTGCATGGCCACGCCGAGCTCGCAGGCCCGGGCAATGGCAGTTTCCGTGGCTGCGCCCATGATGGTGGACATCATGGCGCCCACAGTGCCGGCCACGCGCGCGCCATAGGCTTCGACATCGGCCAGGGTTTCGTAGCGCCGACCTTGCGAGTCCCACAAAAAACCGTCCAAGAGCGCATCAAGCAGGCCACGCGCCACGCCGTAGTGGTGCACCACATGGGCCAATGCGCGGTCCGCGTCTTGGTCGCTGGGCCGGCCTTCGTAAATCGCGTCGAGCCGCTGTTGCAGGTCTTGCATGGCGAGCACCGGGTCCGTGCCCAGGTCTATCGCATCGTCGGCCAGGCGGCAATACGCGTACAGGGCGGTGGCGGGTGCGCGCAGGCGCACGGGCAGCAGTTTGGAGGCGGCGAAAAACGATTTAGAGCCGCCGCGCATCAGCGCGGTGCAGGCTTGTAAGTCATAGGCCGACACGTGCGTTGCCGCCGCGCTGGGCTTAGGCGAAAGATCGGACATCGGGCACCACCTGTTCAAGCATTTTTGCGGACATCAACACGCTGGGCACGCCCGCGCCGGGCTGGCTGCTGGCGCCCACCAGGTACAAATCTTTCACGTCCTGGCTGCGGTTGTGCGGCCGAAACCAGGCGCTTTGCGTCAAGACGGGCTCCAGGCCAAAGCCCGCACCCTGGTAGGACCACAGCCGGTCCTGAAAGTCCTGCGGCGTCGTCACGCGCTGGCTCACCACGTGCTGGTTCAGGTCGGGCAGCACCGATTCCTGCAAAGCCGTGGCAATCGCCTGGCGGTACTGCTCCGACACGGCGGCCCAGTCGGTGCCGCTGGCCAGGTTAGGCACCACCGACAGGGCGTAAAAGCTGTCGCAGCCCTCGGGTGCCAGCGTCGGGTCGGTGGCCGTGGGGCGGTACAAATACAGGCTGAAGTCTTTGGAAAGCGTGTGGTTTTTGAAGATGTCTTGCAGCAGGCCCTTGTAGCGCGGCCCCAGCACCATCATGTGGTGCGGCACGTCTTCGTATTTGCGGTTGGTGCCAAAGTACCAGACAAACAGACCCGAGGAATAGTTGCCCTTGGCAATGCGCTTGTCGGTCCAGTGCTTGCGGTGCTGCGGCGCGACCAGGTGGCGGTAGGTCCAGGCGGCGTCCGCGTTGCTGACCACGATGTCAGCAGCGATGAACTCGCCGCTTTGCAGTTCCACACCGCACGCGCGCCCGCCTTCCACGCGGATTTGGGTCACCGGCGCGTTGTAGCGGATGGACACGTTGCGGCCGTGCAGCAGCTGAACCAGTGCGCGTACGATGGCGCCGGTGCCACCCATGGCCGAATGCACACCCCAGCGGCGCTCGAGCGAATGGATCAGCGAATACACGCAGGTAACCGAGTAGGGGTTGCCGCCTATGAGCAGCGGATGAAAGCTCATCACGATGCGCAGTTGCGGGTGTTTGATGTGCTGGGCCACCAGGCTGTAAATCGAGCGCCAGGCCTGCATCTTGATGAGGTTGGGCATGGCCTTGAGCACATCGGTGACCGTTTCAAAGGCCACCATGCCCAGTTCCTCAAAGCCGAGTTTGAAACAGCGCTCTGAGGCCACCAGCAGGTTCTTGAAGCCTTGTACATCTTCCGGGCTGATGCGCGCAATCTGGTCGAGCATGGCCTCGTCGTCGTTGCTGTAGTCGAAGTGGCTGCCGTCGTCAAAGCGGATGCGGTAAAAGGGCGACATCAGGCGCAGATCTACATGGTCTTCCATGCGCTGGCCGCACAGCGTGAACAGTTCGCCAATGAGGTGCGGCAGGGTGATGATGGTGGGCCCGGCGTCGAAGGTAAAGCCGTCTTGCTTGTGCACATAGGCGCGCCCGCCAGGGGCGTCGAGCTTTTCCAGCATGTGCACGCGGTAGCCCTTGACGCTCAAGCGGATGGCCGCCGCCAGCCCGCCAAAGCCGGTGCCAATCACCACGGCCAGCGGCGCCTTGTCCTCCCCGGTGGCGCTGGCTGGGGCCGGTCCCCAGCCGCCTTGGCCCGACGAGGAGCCGTCAACGGATTTGAAATACGGTGTCATGCTTGTCCAGTGTGTCGGCCACCACCAGGCTGGCGGTATGTGGCGAAATTGCGGTCAGCGCGCTGGCGTGGTGCCCTTCGCGCTTGCGGATGGCCCAGCGCCACAGCGCCGTGGTGTCCAAGGGCAGCACCAGCAGCAAATGCTCCAGAATCGCCAGCGCCAGCATGGTGGCGACCAGGGCGTAGCCCACGGCTTGCGGGGCTGTGCTCAACGCATCTTTGGCACCCAGCACCAACAGGCCCAGGCAAGTGCTGGCACCCGCTACGGCAAAGAAGAAGAAGGCATTGATCGGTCGGCGCCGGAAAAAACTCTCCAGATACGCCAGGTGTGCGGGCAAAAATTCTTCGCTGAGGTTGCGCACGCCGAAAAACAGATTGAGCTTGGCGCTGGTGCGCATCACCCACAGCACGAGATAGGTGCCAGTGCCGACCTGGTTGGGCGCGTCCCAGGTGATGGTCACCACGGCCAGGCCCACCAGCAAAATGCCCAGTTCGTGCCACAGCACGGCGCGGCACGACTCCACAAACCGGGGCCAGCCCACGGTGCCCGCGGGCAGGGCACTGGTGCGCGGCCCGGTGATCCAACCGGTCAGAAAACTCAGCTCGTTCCAGCCCCAGGCCAAGAGCGCGCAGGTAAACGCGCAATACGCCCCGGCCACGTCGGTTTGCCGCGCGGTGTGCGCCAAGCCCACCAGTGCCGCCAAACCTAGCAAAGACGACAAGACCAGGCTCAGGCGAATGGCGCTGCGCGACATGCGGTTGAGCAAAATGACAATGCCGGTGCTAAACCACCAGATAAAGACGGCAAAGCCAATGGCAATCGAGCTGTCGGTCATTGCGGGCATGGCGGTGCGGTTGGCGTTGGGGTCGGTGGTGTGTCGGTGGTGCGCTGACAGGCGCGATGGCGCTGGCTGAAACTACCAGGCCGGCGCCATGCGCACTTGCGCGGGCAGCGCGTGGTGCTGCACCGGCTGTAAATAAAGGCGCACAAAAGTGGCCAATCCTGCGGCTGCCCAGCCCGCGCGGCGCAGGGCGCCCCAGACGCCTCCCTGGGCCTTGGCGGCGTCCATCTGTGTTTGGATGTGGAACAGGCGCGCCAGGCCGTCACGAAAGGCGGGGCTGTCAATGTCCAGGCTCACAGGAAACACCTGCTTGGTGATTTCGTTGGTGATGCGAAACACGGTGTAGTCGTAGCTGGTGGATTCCAGCCCCATCTCGTGGTGCAGCATGGGCCGGGTGTGGTCGCGCACATACATGGTGGCGTAGACCGCCAGCAAGAAGAAACGGATCCAGTACACGTTGGCTCCGCGCAGCAGATGCGGGTTGGCGCGCATGATCAGCGCAAACGATTCGCCGTGGCGGAACTCGTCATTGCACCAGCGCTCGAACCACTTGAAGATGGGATGAAAGCGCTTGTCCGGGTTTTTTTCGAGCTGGCGGTAGATGGTGATGTAGCGCGCGTAGCCAATTTTTTCCGACAAGTAGGTCGCGTAAAAAATGTACTTGGGTTTGAAATAGGTGTAAGCCTTGGTGCGCTTCAAGTCGCCCAGGTCAATGCCCAGGCCAAAGTCTTTGAGCGACTGGTTGATGAAGCTGGCATGGCGCGACTCGTCGCGCGCCATGTAGCGCATCAGCTGCTTGATGTCGGGGTTTTCGACGTTTTTGAAAATTTCGTTGTACAAAATGCAGCCCGAAAACTCGGACGTGAGCGAGGAGATCAAAAACTCCAGAAACTCCTGGCGCATCTCGGGGCTCACTTGCGAAAAGCGCTCGGCCACCTCGTGTGCAAACTCGGGCGTGCGCTGGAAATGGTCGTGGTTGTTGTCGCCCTCGTACTCGGCCATCATCGTGTCCCACTCGCTGCGCAGGGCGGACACGTCGAGCCGGTCCATGGCGGCAAAGTCGGTGGTGTAAAAGCGCGGGCTCAGCATCGTGCTTTCCACTGCTTTTTGCGAGGCTTTGGCAGAAGAATCAATGGCAATGGGGGCAGACATGGCGGGCTCCAGAGTTCAATGGTATTTATTCGGGCTGCATCGCCAAAAAGCGGGCGAATTCAGCAACGTTGGTCGGTCCAAAAGACGCTAAATCCACACGCTCGCCCGTGGCGGGGTCGGTCAAAGTCACTGTGCCGTCCAAGCGGGCAATCAGCTTGAAGGGCGGAACCGCGCCGATGCCGCGCGCATGGCGTTCGCGGGTCAGGGCGCGCAACACGCCGCGCACAAAACCCTGTTCGCCGTAGAGCACGGTGAGCTTCTCGCCGGTAGCGCCGTCGGTGACCAGCACGCCATGGTCAGCCTGGTCTTCAAAGCGCAGGGAACGCTCTAGGGTCGCGGCCGCCGCACGCTGGTCCGGGCCGTTGCCGGTGATGCGCACCAGGCCCACCGAAACCAGGGCAAAGGCAATGATGGCACCTGCGCAATACAACACCCCGGCGGGGAAAGTATCAGGCGCGCGCCATGGGGCCGGCATGGGCAGGGCCGGGTTCATGTAGCGCTCGCTTGTAAAACAGGGGCGCCGTGGCTGGCGCGGGGCGCCTGGGCCGGGGTGGCACTCAGGCCGGTCTCCAGAGCCCAGGCCTTGCTCAAGGCCGTGGCGACATCTGCTGCGCCGGGAATGGCACGCAGCGTGGGCTCAGGTTTGGTGATGCGCCAGGGGCGCACACTGGGCCACAGGTGCACCCAGGCGATGCGGTCTTCGCCCTTGAGCGCCAGGGTGATGTCCCCGTGGCCGCCCTCAAGAGCGCGCAAATCTGCGGCAGCGATCTTGGACAGGGGCAGGTTAAAGCTGACCGTCAGCACCACGCCCAAGCGCATCACCACGCGCTTATTGGTCAGGGTGTAGACGGTGGTGCGCGCGGTCAGCCAGGCCAGGGTCCATACCGTGAGCAAGCCGATGACCGCCAGGGGAGCGAGCCACTTCAACGAAAGCACGATGTCCACGGCGCTCGCGCCTGCCGCCACCTCTGGGTAGGCGCGCACTGCCATCAGCAGCGCGAAATAGACCCCGAATTTGCGCAGGTGAAAAGCGCTTTGCGCCAGCGTACCGGCGTCCGGTGCGCCCTGCCACAGAATGCGCTCGGTCTGGGGCAAGCGTTCGGGCAGGCCAAACTGGGGCTCAAATTCGTACTCGTGTCCGTGGTTGTCGATGCTCATGGCAGGCTCCAGGTGTCAGCGCACAGGGTGGGATCAGATCAATGGCTGGCTGCGTTGGGCGTCGGCGTACAAGGTGCCGCCACCAAAGTAGGCGCTGATCTTTTCTTCTTCCAGTTTGGTGACCTGGTCGGCGCTGCGCAGTTGCGGCACGTCGGCAAAGTGGCGGCCATAAATGGCGTGCACTTCGACCTGGTTGCGCCGCACCAGTGCAAAAGGCATGGGCACCAGCACGTGGCGTGGGCCGCTGCTGGTCTGGGTTTCGACCTCCAAGTAGCGGAACATCATTTCGGTCGAGTCGATCCAAATATCCGTGACCGTGCCGCCTTGCTTGCCGTCGCCACCCATCACTGGGAGGCCACGGGGATCGACGTCCTGTGGCGCCACGCTGTAGGCCGATGCAATGCGCAGCGGCTGAATCACCGGCGTGCCGTGCAAGCCCATCTCGGGCACGTCTTCGCGCATGGAATAGGCGCCTGCACCCAACGCCGCAGTCATCGGGTCGCCCGTGGGCTCCAGTGGAGCACCCGAGCCGTAGCCGGTGGAGCGGCCATTCAAGGGGGGCTCTTTGCGCGCCAAGTCGGGCACGGTGACAGACCTGCCGTTTTCCAACTTGAAGGTCTTGGGCTCAGGAATCGGCCAGCCCTTGACCACCGCGCGCCCGGTGCTGCTGGATTCCATGGGATAGCCTTCCCGGTGGTTTTCCTGCACCAGGTAGTAAATCAGGCCGGCAAAAAAGACCCAAAAAACGTACAGCAAAAGCTGCGCCAGATCGATATAGGAAGTGATGTAGCCAACGGTTTGCATAAGGGCTTCTCCTGGTTAATGGCTGGGGATGGAAGGGGGGTTAAGTGGACAGCTCGGGGTGTCCGAGCGGCAAAGAGGCAGGGGTCTTGGCGCGGGCGTTGCGCTGCACCAGCGGGCCAATGGCCACCAGCGTAAAAAACAACAAGAGCATTTCCACGTGGTAGACCACGCTGTAGCCAACCGAGGGCATGGTCATGGCCTGGCCCAGCGCACCTTGTGCCGACAAGCCTGTCACCACGTCGCGCAGCGCGCCGCCAAAAAACAT
>CANFNE010000076.1 GCA_947448105.1 Burkholderiales bacterium | reverse complement strand
TGCGAGATCGGCAAGATTGCCGGTGCCACGCCTTTTCGTACCGGCAAACTTCTGGGGGACTGATGGGCCACACGGACTCTGAAAACACCATGACCAACGCAGCCATCAAGCTCCAAGCCCTCAATATCCACAAGCGCTTTGGCAGCAACGATGTGCTCAAGGGCGTCTCGCTGACCGCCCGTGCGGGTGACGTGATCAGCATCATCGGCAGTTCGGGCTCGGGCAAAAGCACGTTTTTGCGCTGCATCAACCTGCTGGAAAAACCGCACCAAGGCACGATTGCAGTGGCCGGTGAAGAAATGGTGTTGGTGCCCGCCAAAAACGGCGAATTGAACGCCCGGGACCCCAAACAACTGCAGCGCCTGCGCACCAAGCTGGCCATGGTGTTCCAACATTTCAACCTGTGGGCGCACCAGACCGTGCTGCAAAACATCATCGAGGCGCCCGTGCATGTGCTGGGCGTGCCGCGCGAAGAGGCTATTGCCACGGCGCGCAAATACCTGGCGCGCGTGGACCTGGTGGGCATGGAGGATCGCTACCCCGCGCATATGAGCGGCGGCCAGCAGCAGCGTGTGGCGATTGCCCGCGCCCTGGCCATGGAGCCCGAGGTGATGCTGTTTGATGAACCCACCAGCGCGCTGGACCCCGAACTCGTGGGGGAAGTGCTGCGCGTCATGCGCACCCTGGCCGAAGAGGGCCGCACCATGGTCGTGGTCACGCATGAGATGGGCTTTGCCCGCGAGGTAGCCAACCACCTGATCTTTTTGCACAAGGGCTTGGTGGAAGAAGAAGGCAATCCGGCGGAGGTGCTATCCCGCCCCAAGAGCGAGCGCCTGGGGCAGTTTTTGGCGGGGAGTTTGAAGTAAGGCGGTTCCCCCAGGGCAATTGATCGCCCTGGCCACAAGTCCCTTACTTCCCCCCCAAACCCATAGAACGCGAAATCACCTCTTTCATGATTTCGTTGGTGCCGCCGTAGATGCGCTGCACGCGGGCGTCGGCGTAGGCGCGGGTAATCGGGTATTCCCACATATAGCCGTAGCCACCAAAAAGCTGCACGCATTCGTCCATCACCTTGCATTGCAAATCCGAGCACCAGTACTTGGCCATGCTGGCGGTGGCGGTGTCGAGCTTGTCTTGCAGCAGCAGCTCGGTGCATTTGTCCACAAACACGCGCGCCACTTGCACCTCGGTTTGCATCTCCGCGAGCTTGTAGCGGGTGTTCTGGAAGGCGGCTACCGCTTGGCCAAACACCTTGCGCTCTTTGACATAGTCCAGCGTCCAGCCAATGGCGGCTTGGGCGGCGGCCACGGCGCCAATGGCAATTTGCAGGCGCTCCCAGGGCAACTGCTCCATCAGGCAGATAAATCCCCGGTTTTCCAGCGCGGCGCCGCCGAGCAGGTTTTCCGCAGGAACACGCACATCGTCAAAAAACAGCTCGGAGGTGTCTTGCGCCTTCAAACCCAATTTGTTCAGGCGCTTGCCCACCGAAAAGCCGGGCATGCCGCGCTCCACCAGCAGCAAGCTGGTGCCCTTGGCCCCGGCAGCCGGGTTGGTTTTGGCCACCACAATGACCAAGTCGGCGTGCCAGCCGTTGGTAATAAAGGTTTTGCTGCCCTTGAGCACATAGCTGCCGTCTGGCTGCACGGTGGCGGTGGTCTTGATGCCTTGCAGGTCTGACCCGGCGGCGGGCTCGCTCATGGCGATCGCGCCAATCATCTCGCCGCTGGCCATGCGCGGCAGGTAGCGGGCTTTTTGTTCGGGCGTGCCGTAATGGGCAATATAGGGCGCGACGATTTCGCTGTGCAGGCTGTAGCCGATGCCCGAGAACCCCGCGCGGCCGAGTTCTTCCATTTGCACAATCGAATACAGCTTGTCGGCACCTGCGCCGCCAAAGGCTTCGGGCATGGTCATGCACAAAAAGCCGTTGTCGCCCGCCTTGTTCCACACCGCGCGGTCCACATAGCCCTGCTCTTCCCACTGGGCGTGGAAGGGCGCGATTTCCTTGTCCATAAAGCGGCGAAAGCTGTCGCGAAAAGCCTCGTGCTCGGCGGAGAAAAGGGTTCTGTCAATCATGGCGTGGGCTTTCAGGTTGTCGATAAGGGGACAAGAGCGCTATTTTTGCAAAGCGCTTGCTTGGTTAAAAACAATATACTGCAAACGCAGCGACCAGCGCAGGGCGCAACGCGCGAAAGAGGGCCTTTTTTGGCCTCCCCCACTGATTAAACGGAGAAGCACCCATGACCGAAGCCTATGTGTTTGACGCCTTGCGAACGCCGCGTGGCAAGGGCAAGAAAGACGGCAGCCTCTACGAGGTCAAGCCCATCAACTTGCTCGCAGGCCTGCTCACCGACCTGCAGCAGCGCCACCAGTTTGATACATCGCAGGTGGACGATGTGGTCATGGGCGTGGTCTCGCCCGTGGGCGAACAAGGCAGCGTGATTCCGAAGGTGGCCGCGCTCAAGGCCGGCTGGGATTTCAGATGCGCCGGAGTACAGATCAACCGCTTCTGCGCCTCGGGCCTGGAAGCCGTGAACATGGCGGCGCAAAAAGTGCGCTCGGGTTGGGAAGATCTGGTGGTGGCAGGCGGACTGGAGAGCATGAGCCGCGTGCCCATTGGCTCAGACGGCGGCGCCTGGGCGCAAGACCCAGAGACGAATATGGACACCGCCTTTGTGCCCCAAGGCATTGGCGCGGACCTGATCGCCACGCTCGGGGGTTTCAGCCGCCACGATGTAGATGCCTTCGCGCTGGAGTCGCAGCGCCGCGCCACCTACGCACAGGCCCAAGGCTACTTTGACCGTTCGGTCATGCCGGTGCGCGACGCCCTGGGTAACACCATTTTGGGCCGCGACGAATTCATCAAGCCCAACACCACGCTCGAAGGCCTGGCCGCACTCAAACCCGCGTTCGAGCAAATGGGCGCCATGGGCTTTGACCAGGTGGCGCTCACCCGCTACCCCCAGGTAGAACGCATTCACCACGTGCACCATGCGGGCAATTCGTCCGGCATTGTGGACGGCGCGGCTGCAGTGTTGATCGGCTCTGAATCTGCCGCCAAAACCCATGGCCTGACGCCCCGCGCCCGCATCGTGGCCACGGCCCTGAGCGGCGCCGACCCGACCATCATGCTCACCGGCCCCATGCCCGCTGCGCGCAAGGCGCTGGCCAAAGCCGGTTTGCGCATTGAGCAGATCGATCTATTTGAAGTGAACGAAGCCTTTGCGGTGGTTCCCATGCGCTTCATGAAGGAAATGAACGTGCCGCACGACAAGGTCAACGTCAACGGCGGCGCCATCGCCATGGGCCACCCGCTGGGCGCCACCGGCGCCATGATTTTGGGCATCTTGATTGACGAACTGCACCGCCGGGGCCTGCGCTACGGCCTGGCCACGCTGTGCGTGGGCGGCGGCATGGGCATTGCAACCATTGTGGAAAGAGTGTGAATATGAAAACCATCCAATACCAACTTCAAGATGGCATCGCCACCGTCACCTTTGACGAACCTGGCTCACCGGTCAACACCATGTGCGTGCAGTGGTACGAAGACATGCACGCCCTGGCGGCCCAAGTGTTGCAAGACAAGGACACGATTCGCGGCATCGTGCTGACCTCGGCCAAGTCCACCTTTTTTGCCGGGGCCGATCTGAAAGCCACGATGCGCATTCGCCCCAGCGACGCCGGGCGCATATTTGACGAGATTGAACGCATCAAGCAGGACTTTCGCACCCTGGAGACGCTGGGCAAACCGGTGGTCAGCCTGTTGGGCGGAACGGCGCTGGGCGGCGGCTGGGAAGTGGCGCTGATGGGCCACCACCGCATCGCCATTGACGACCGCAAGGTCCAGTTTGGCCTGCCCGAAGTCACGCTGGGCCTGCTGCCCGGCGCCAGCGGCGTGACCAAAATGACGCGCCACCTGGGCCTGATGGGCGCGCAGCCCTATTTGGTGGAAGGCAAAACCTTTAGTCCCGCGCAGGCCCAGGAATTGGGACTGGTGCACGCGCTGGTGGCCCCCGGCGAAAACGCCCACGCAGAAATGCGCGCGCAAGCCCTGGCCTGGATTGCCGCCAACCCCAGCGCCCAGCACCCCTGGGAAGCCAAAGACTACAAGGTACCCGGCGGCCTGCCGTCCAGCCCTAAGGTAGCGGGCATGTTGTCAGTGGCACCGGCCATGCTGGCCAAACAAACGCGCGGCAACTATCCCGCGCCCGCGGCAATTTTGTCGTGCATGGTCGAAGGCCTGCAGGTCGATCTGCCCACCGCGTTGCGCATCGAGAGCCGCTATCTGGCCAAACTCATGACGGGCGTCAACGCACGCGCCATGATCAACACCTTCTTCTTCAACATGAACGCCATCAAGAGCGGCCAGTCGCGCCCAACTCTGGCGGAGCGCTTCAAGCCGACGCGGGTCGGGCTGCTGGGCGCGGGCATGATGGGTGCGGGTATTGCCTATGTGCAAGCCAGCAAAGGCATTACTTCAGTCCTCAAAGACGTGAGCCAGGAGAAAGCCGACGTCGGCAAAGCCTATAGCGCCAAGATCAGCCAGGGCTTGGTAGACAAGGGCCGCATGGCGAGCGCCGCCCAAGACAAATTGCTTGCGCTGATTCACCCCACCGCTGCGCTGCAAGACCTGCAAGACTGCGACCTGATCATCGAAGCCGTGTTCGAGAACCGCGATCTCAAGGCGCGCGTGACGCAGGAGGCCGAGCCGCTGCTCAAGGCCGGCGGCTTTTTTGCGTCCAACACCTCCACCTTGCCCATCAGCGGGCTGGCCAAGGCGTCCACGGCGCCCAATAAGTTTGTCGGCATTCACTTTTTCAGCCCGGTCGACAAGATGAAACTCGTCGAAATCATCCGCGGCCAGGCCACGGACGACGAAACCGTGGCGCGCGCTTTTGACTACGTCCAGGCCATTGGCAAGATTCCGATTGTGGTGAACGACTCGCGCGGCTTTTTCACCAGCCGGGTGTTTGGTACTTTTGTGATGGAAGGCGCGGCCATGCTGGGCGAGGGCATTCCGGCAGCGGCTATTGAGAACGCCGGCATGCAATGCGGCATGCCCGTGGGGCCGCTGGCGGTGCTGGACGAGACGGCGCTCACCTTGAGCGTGCACGTGATGGACCAAACCATCGCCGACTTTGCCGCCGAGGGCAAAACCTATGTGCCCACGCCCGGTGAAGCACTGGTGGCGCAAATGGTGCGCCAGCACCAGCGCCCCGGACGCGCCGGGGGTGGCGGCTTTTACGACTACCCGATGGAAAAAGGCGCCAAAAAGCACTTGTGGCCCCAGCTCAAGGCCTTGTACGAAAAGCCGGACGTGGCTTGGACCCTCACCGACCTGAAAGACCGCCTGCTCTACCGCCAAGCGGTGGAAACCGCGCGCTGCTTGAGCGAGAACGTGCTGACATCGGTGCACGACGCCAATATCGGCTCGATTTTTGGCATCGGCTATCCGGCCTGGACCGGCGGCGCCATGCAGTTCATTTACGGCATGGGCATCGACGCCTTTGAGTCGCGCTGCGCCGAATTGGCCCGCCTTTACGGCCCTGGTTTTGTGCTGACAGACGCGGTAAAGGCCACCATCCGCACGTTTGAGCCGGTGTACTGAAGCGGGCCATGTCGCCGCTCTGCCGTACGGCGCCTCGGGAGAAACCCGAAGGCTCCGTACACATGTGTATGCGACAATGAATTTTTGATACCTCGGGGGTTCTCGTATGCGCACGCTGAAAAAAGGTCTGATGGGCTTGGTGGGTCTGGTGCTGGTCGTGGCGGCCTTGGTCTGGATCTTCCAGAAACAGGCGGGTACCGCCCTGCTGCAACGCGTCGCCCATGCCAATGTGGGGCGCAACATCATCCCCAGCCTGCCCGACGGTTTGCATGTGGCGCTGTGCGGAACCGGTTCGCCCTTTCCTGACCCCACACGCGCCGGGCCTTGCACGGCCATCGTTGCAGGCGAGCGCCTTTTTGTCGTGGACGCGGGTGAAGGCTCAGCCCGCAACATGGGCTACATGGGCTTGCCCCTGGGCAAGATGGAAGCTTTGTTGCTGACCCATTTCCACTCCGACCACATTGACGGCCTGGGCCCCTTCATGCTGCAGCACTGGGGTTTGGCTACGGCCACTGCGCCGCTGCCTATTTACGGGCCCACCGGCGTAGACCAAGTGGTCGACGGATTCCGAGCCGCTTATGTGCTGGACTACGGCTACCGCGTTGCACACCACAGCGAAAAAATCATGCCCTCGGGTGGCAGTGGCGGCAAAGGCATGCCTTTTGCGCTGCCACCGGCAGGCCAGGGCGACACGGTAGTGGTGCTGGACGACCAGGGCCTCAAGATCACCGCCTTTCGCGTCAACCACGCGCCCATTGAACCGGCGGTGGGCTACCGCTTTGACTACAAGGGCCGCTCGGTCGTCATCACCGGCGACACCAAGCTCACACCGTCGGTCGTCGCTGCCGCCCAAGGCGCAGACATTCTGGTGCACGAAGCATTGCAGCCCACGCTGGTCAAGATTCTGGAGTCTGAGTTTGCAGGCAAAAACATGGGCAACCTCGCGCATGTAATGCAAGACATCCTGAACTACCACACCACCCCTGAAGAAGCCGCCGCCCAGGCCCAGGCCGCCCAGGTCAAGCAACTGGTCTATAACCACATCGTGCCGCCGCTGCCCGTCAAATTTGCCTATCCTGCCTTTGTGGGCGATGCCGCCAAGTTCTTTGGCGGCCCTATTACCGTGGGCGAAGACGGTATGCTGTTTAGCCTGCCTGCCAACGCCACCGCCATCGATAAAAAGCGTTTGATGTAAGCCCGCCGCGCCCCGCTTGTTCCACCCCGAGTAGCCTATGTTCAATACCCTGTCCAAAGCCCTTCTCTGCCTCACCTACCTGGTGGCGCTCGCCAGCCTGTTTGTTGTGCTGCCCATGGGCGCCGCCCCGGTGGTGCAGAAACTGGCGCTGGCATTGCTTGCGGTGCACGTGCTCGAATGCCTGCTGGCCTTCAAATACGTCAAAAGCTACCCCGGTGCGCTGTGGGTCAGCGTGCTGTTGGCACTGCTGTTTGGCTTGCTGCACTGGATGCCGCTGGCCAAAGCGGCCCGCCAAGCCAGCGCAGACCCGGCAGCGCCATGAACGCCAAGACCCATTGGCGCCTGCGCGCTAAACGCACCGGTGTTGCTGCCCTGCTCTACCTGAGCGCCGTGGCCTTGGGCCTGGGTTCGGCCTGGTGGGTGCTGAAAAAATCGCCCTGGCTCAATCCCTCGGTAGAAGTAGGCGCATGGAGCACCAACCTGCAAGCGGGAAGCCAGGACGCTGGCATGTACACCCGCGCCACGATTGCGGTCAACGCGCTCTTGGCCCTGGGCCGCGACGAGACCATGTATTTCGTAGCCACCCGCGATGACGCTGGACACCCCCTGCGCGCGCAGTGCAACTACCGCATCACGGGCGTGCCACCCCAGGCGCGCTGGTGGAGTGTTACCGCCTATGCGGATGACATGTTTTTGTTTGATGCGCCCAACGGCCACTACAGTCTCAACGGCAGCACCGCCAAACTCGACGCGGCCGGGGCTTTTTCCCTGAGCACCGGTCCCCATGAGCAGCCCGGCGTGTACTGGCTGCCCACCCCGGGCAAGCGCGGGATGATCCTGACGCTGCGACTGTACAACCCGGCGCCCGCGCTGCAAGCCGCACCACAGTCTTTGGTGGCGCCCGCCGTGCAACTTATCGGGGACTGCGCATGAAAAACTTGAGCGAACACCAGCGCCTGTGGTTTTACCGCCTGCTCACCCTGGCGGTGACCGCCTTGCTGGCCCACCTGTTGGCGATATGGGCGGCACCGCGCCTCATCATGCAAGTTCTGATGCACGGCCCGGCGGCACAAAAAATGAACATGCACAACCAAGCGTCATTTCCAGACGCGGTGACTGCAAAGTCCCGCACGGTCGTTATGCCCAGCCCGGACATGCTGTATTCGGTCTGCGCTTATGACTTGCGCCAGGGCCCCGTGCGTGTGCGTGCCGCCCCGGCGCTCACCAACTACTGGTCCATCGCACTGTACGCCGCCAACAGTGACAACTTCTTCGTGCGCAATGACCGCCAGGCGCAAGGCCGCCCTGTGGACCTGTGGCTGGTCGCCCCGGGCGGTGACCCGCAGCAAAAGTCGCCCCCGGCCGACGCCGAAGTGGTGGTCAGCCCCAGTAGCACCGGCTTTTTGCTGATGCGCGTGCTCACCACCGACTACCAGGCCGAGGCCGCCGTGGTCGAGCCTGCGCGGCGCACCTTGCAGTGCAGCCTGGAATAGGCATGGCCGCACCAGGCCCCGCCTCGGTGCGTGCGCTCTTTTGGGCGTTTACCTGGCTGGCCTTGCAAGGTTTTGGTGGCGTCCTGGCCGTGGTGCAGCGTGAACTGGTCGAGAAAAAGCAGTGGCTCACGCCCGAAGAATTCGTCGACGACTGGGCGGTGGCGCAAATCATGCCCGGCGCCAATGTGGTCAATCTGTCGCTGATCGTGGGCGACCGTTACTTTGGTTGGCGCGGCGCGCTGGCGGCGCTTGCCGGCATGCTGACCCTGCCACTGGCGGTGGTGCTGGTGCTCACTATCAGCCTGGCTGGCGTGGCTGACCTCGCTCTGGTGCAAGGCGCGCTGCGCGGCATGGGTGCGGTATCCGCCGGTCTGATTGCGGGCACCGGCCTCAAACTCATCGCGGGCCTGCGCACCAACGCCATGGGCAGAGCCGTCTGCGCCGCGCTGGCGGTGCTTACCTTTGTGGCGATTGGCGTGCTGCGCATTCCTCTGCTTTGGGTGCTGCTGGGCCTGGGTGCGCCGGCCATGGCCTGGGCTTATACCTGCCTGCTGGCGCAACACAAGGGAATACGCGCATGAATCCCTGGGGCTGGCACGAGCTGACCACGCTGTTTTTGCACTTTGTCTCGCTCTCACTGATGTCGGTGGGAGGCGCCATCACCACCGTGCCAGAAATGCACCGTTTTCTGGTCAGCCAACACGCCTGGCTCAGCGAAGGCCAGTTCAGCAACGCGATTGCACTGGCGCAGGCCGCGCCCGGCCCCAATGTCTTGTTCGTCGCCATTCTGGGCTGGACCGTGGGCGTGAATGCGGCGGGTGGAACGGCTGCCGGTGCGGCTGCCTGGGCACTGGCAAGCGCCTGCGTGTTTGCCAGCATGCTGGGCATCGTTTTGCCCAGTGCCACCCTAACTTTTTTTGCCGCCCGCTGGGGCCAGCGCAACCGCGAGCGGCCCACAGTGCGCGCTTTCAAGCTCGCCATGGCGCCGATTGTGGTGGCCTTGCTGGTGGCCACCGGCTGGATTTTGGCGGGATCGCACGGCAGCTGGAATGTGAACCCTGGCGCCTATTGGCTCACAGCGGCGAGCGCGCTGCTGGTGTGGAACAAGCGCATCCCTCTGTTGTGGATCTTGGCGGCAGGCGCCCTGTCCGGTGTGATGGGTTGGGTCTGAGGCTTGTGCGGCCTCTGCGGCGCTTGCGGCGCTTGCCTTAGCGCGGGTTTTCGAAAAACACGTAGTTGGTGGCGTAGTCGCTGATCTCGAAATACACTTTTTTCTCGCCCGGATC
>CANFNE010000075.1 GCA_947448105.1 Burkholderiales bacterium | reverse complement strand
GCGTACATGGCCTGCGGATTGCCGTCGCGCGGCTGCCCCACCGAGCCGACGGTGGCCAGCCAATAGCGGTGCCGGGGCACGGGAATCGCCACACCGGCCTGCGGCTGAAACGGCATGAGCTTGCCCTGCGAACCCCGGTAATACAGGGTTTGGGCATGCACATGGCCACCAAATACGTAACGCACCTGCGCCCAGGCGCGCGCGGCGTCCAAGCTGGCGGTGGCGGCCATGGGACTGTCGACATAGCGCCAGCGCTCGGGCTCATTGATACTGGCATGCACCAACAAGACGGCGCCCAGGTCGTGGGTCAGTGGCAACTGGGCCAACCATTCGCGCTGGTGCGGCTTGAGCTGGCCGTGCGTCCACCGGGCCCCCAAGTCGCCCATGTGCTGCACGGTACCGGGCGGGGCCAGCGTGACTTGCTCGTGGTTGCCACGCAGCACCCAAGCGCCTTCGTCCTGCAGGGCCATGATGCAGTCCAGCACTTCGGCGGGCTGCGCGCCGTAGCCCACCAGGTCGCCCAAAAACGCAAACTGCTGCGCGCCTTGCGCCCGGGCGTGCGCCAGGCAGGCTTGCAGCGCATGGAAGTTGCTATGGATGTCGGAAAGCAGCGCCAGTTTCATGACCGTTTACCCCACGACGAAAGAAAGTTCACCATCATGCCGCATGCGGCTCGAACCCGATGTGCGTATGGGGGGATCACTGATTGTCTAAGCCGCTAGAGCCAGGCCTTGCCAACCTTCCCAGGCCATGAAAGCGGCCACCAGCAGCATCAAGGCGCCAGACAGGTAGGGCGCCTTATCCGCCCAGCGGCCAAAGCCGCCCCAATGGCGGGAAGCGTGGCGCACACTGAGTGCGGCCAGCGCGCCCGATGCCACCATGGTCAGCGCCAAGCCCAGGCTAAAGCCCAGCACCAGCGTGGCACCCAAGGCCACTTCCTTGAGTTGCAGGCACAGCAAGAGCACAGTAATCGACGCCGGGCAGGGAATCAGGCCGCCGGTCAAGCCAAACACCAGGATCTGGCCCGTGGTGACCTCGCGCCCGGTGCCAAAGCGCCGGGCGATGTCGTCCGCATGGGCCTGGGCATGGCTGTCGAGCGCGGGCGCCGACGCGCTCACTGGTGCAGGGTGCGCAGCATGCGTATGCCCGTGGTCATGATGGTCGTGGTGGTCATGGTCGTGCCCATGAACCACGCGCCAGGTGCGAGACAGCATCCACAGTGCCGTGGCGGCGATCAGCACGGCGGACGCCAGTTGCAAATAGGGCTCACTGGTGGCGGCGCTCCAGCGCTGGCCAAAATACAGGCCGCCCATGGCCACCGCCCACACCACGGCGGTGTGCGACACGGTGGCGGCCAATCCCAGCAGCACCGCCTGGCCCACCGTGCCGCGCACCGCAATGATGAAAGCGGCCATCACCGTCTTGGAGTGTCCCGGTTCGAGTCCGTGCAAGGCGCCCAGGGCCATCGCACTGGGAAGAAAGAGCCAGGCGCTGGCGCCACCTTGCTGCAAAAGGCTGGATAAATCGGTCATGCGGGGACTATAAGTGCGATAGATCAAGGGTTAACCCCTAAGGTTGTTTAGCACTCACCGCCTTTGAGTGCTAATATTGCGGCCTTGGACACAAGGAGTTCTGCAATGTCTTATGCAATTGGATCGAATACCGCGCTGGCCACGGCCAATCCCTGGTCTTTGGTACCGGCGCTGGGCAATTTGGACGCTTATATCTCTGCGGCCAACCGGCTTCCCATGCTCACGCTGGAAGAAGAACAGCGTTTTGCCCGGCAGTTCAAGAACGACAACGACCTGGACGCGGCCGGCAAACTGGTGCTCTCGCACCTGCGCCTGGTGGTGTCGGTGGCACGCCAGTACCTGGGCTACGGCCTCCCGCATGGCGACCTGATCCAGGAAGGCAATGTGGGGCTGATGAAGGCCGTCAAGCGCTTTGACCCGGACCAGGGCGTGCGCCTGGTGAGCTACGCGTTGCATTGGATCAAGGCCGAAATCCACGAATACATCCTGAAGAACTGGCGCATGGTCAAGGTGGCGACCACCAAGGCCCAGCGCAAGTTGTTTTTCAATCTGCGCTCCATGAAGCAGCGCTTCAAGTCCGATGACGCCGCCGCCGACCTGGCGACGCACCGCGATACGCTCAGCCCCGAGCAAGTGGACGCCATGGCACGCGAACTCAAGGTCAAACCCGAAGAAGTGCTGGAGATGGAAACCCGGCTTTCCGGCGGCGATGTGCTGCTCGACCCCATCGCCTCGGACGACGGCGAAGACGCCTTTGGCCCCATCGCCTACCTGACCGACAGCAGCCACGAGCCCCTGGCAATGATCGAGGCGCACCGGCGCGATGTGCTGGCCTCCGACGGCATCAGCAGTGCATTGGACACGCTGGACGCGCGCAGCCGGCGCATCGTGGAGGAGCGCTGGCTCAAGGTCAACAACGACAACTCGGGCGGCATGACGCTGCACGACCTGGCCGCCGAATATGGCGTGAGCGCCGAGCGTATTCGCCAGATTGAAGTGGCGGCGATGAAGAAAATGAAAACCGCGCTGGTCGACTACGCGTAACACGCCGCAGCCCTGCGCTGCGCAAGCCCATGCTGCACGGCCTGCGCCGCTGCAGCATTTTTTTTGGGTGCGCGTTTAGCGCAGCAGCTGGGAAATATCCGCCGCCAGCACCGGCGCGCCGCTGCCGTAGCGGGTAAACAGGCGCAACTGGCCCTGGGTGTCAAACACATAGCTGCCAGCCGAATGGTCCATGGTGTAACTGGTGGCGCTGGCACCCGGAACTTTTTTGTAATAGATCTTGAAGTCCTTGGCCACGGCGGGTAAATCCTCCAGCGTCGGGCGCAGGGCCAGAAAGCCGGGATCGAAATTGGCCATATAGGCCTTGAGGAGCTCGGGCGTATCGCGCTCGGGATCCACCGTAACAAACAAGGCTTGCAGGCGCTCGCCGTCTTTGCCCAGCAGCTTTTTCACCTCCGCCAGTTCCGCCAAGGTGGTGGGACAGACGTCCGGGCACTGGGTGTAGCCAAAAAATACCACCACCACCTTGCCCGCAAAGTCCGAGAGTCGGCGTACCTGCCCGTTGTGGTCACTCAGGACAAAGTTTTTGCCATAGTCAGCGCCGGTAATGTCAATTGAACTAAAGGCCGGCTTTTGCTCGCCGCAGGCGGCCAACCCACCGGCCAGCAACACCGCCGCCAGCAGGGAAAAAGCACGCTGCCACGCAGCGCGGCGCAACAGCACAGCAGCAGAAAAAAAGTTCATAGCAGGTAATGGTCCAGCAGCAGCGCCGCAAACAATGCGCTCAGGTGAATCAGGGAAAAGCGGAAGGTTTCGCGCGCCAGTGCATCCGAGTAATTGCGCATCAGGCGCCAGGCGTAAACGCAAAACCACAGGCTCAAGACCACCGCAGCGGCCAGGTACAACCACGAACTCATGCCCACCATAAAGGGCAGCAGGCAGGCGGCAAACAAGACCCAGGTGTAAAGCAAGATTTGCAGGCGCGTGAACTCGCTACCGTGCGTGACCGGCAACATCGGCAAGCCCGACTTGCGGTAGTCCTCCACACGGTACAGCGCCAAGGCCCAAAAGTGCGGCGGTGTCCACAAAAAGATGATGAGGAACAAAACAAAAGCCTCGGGCCCCACGTCACCCGTCATCGCCGCCCAGCCCAGCACCGGCGGCATGGCGCCCGAGGCGCCGCCAATCACGATGTTTTGGGGCGTCAGTGGCTTGAGAATCACGGTGTAGATGACTGCGTAGCCCACGAAGGTGGCAAAGGTCAGCCACATGGTCAGCGGATTGACCCAGAAAAACAGAATGCACGAGCCTGCCACGCCCAAAATTGCCGAGAAAAGCAGGGTTTGGGTGTTGCTCAGCTCGCCGCGCGCGGTCGGGCGCCAGGAGGTGCGCTTCATCTTGGCGTCAATGCGCTGCTCCACGATGCAGTTAAAGGCCGCCGCCGCCGCCGCCACCAGCCAAATACCCAGACAGGCCAGCGCCGCCAACCCCACTTGGGCCAGCGAAGGCACGCCGGGCACGGCCAGCACCATGCCAATGAGCGCGCAAAAAACAATGAGCTGGATGACGCGCGGCTTGGTCAAGGCATTGAATTGCCGTATGACCGACATCTGGGCGGCCATAGGCGACAAGGGTTGGCTAGGAGCGGTCACTGGGGTACTTTCTCGGTGCGGGATAGCGCAAGTCGTTCGCGTGTGGGGTGGTAGGTGGCGGCCAAGATCCAAACCAGGGTAGCGCCCATGGCTCCGGCGCCGCCGGTATGCAGCACCGCGGCCAGCAGCGGCCAGCCCAGCACCACATTGCTCAGGCCCGTGGCCACTTGCAGGATCAGGAGCCCGGTCAGGCAGCGCACCGGGGTGGCCAGCGCGGGCAGGCGGCGCAAGCGCCAGACCAGCAAGCCCAGCGCCAACACGGCCACGACCGCCCAAAGCCGGTGGGAAAAATGAATGGCGGTGAGCGCCTGAAAGCTCAGGGGCGTGCCGTCCGCAGCCAGCCCCAGCGGGCGCCACAGCGCAAAGCCCTGGGCAAAGTCCATCACGGGCCACCAGCTGCCTTGGCAGGTCGGAAATTCGGCGCAGGCCAGGACGGCGTAATTGGTGCTGACCCAGGCGCCCGAGAGCACTTGCACCAGCAACACACCCAGCGCCGCCAACGTGGCCAGGCGCAGCGCGCCAGACACCGGCAGAGCCGCTTGTGCGCGCAGCATTTGTGACTGCCGCACCGCTTGTAGCGCCAGCAGCGCCAAGAGCACATAGCCACCCAGCAAATGCAGGCTGACGATCGCAGGGAACAGCTTCATGGTCACGGTTAACGCACCAAACGCGCCCTGGAGGCACACCCAAAGCAAAGTCGCGGTGGCCCACCACGGGCTCAGAAGTGCATCGGCAGGCAGTCCACGCTTGCGCCGCGCCAGCAGCCAGGCGCTGACCGCGAGCACCACAATCAACAAGCCCACACTGGACGCCAGGTAGCGGTGCACCATTTCAATCCAGGCTTTGCCGTGGGTGACCGGGCCGTCCGGGGATGCGGCTTGTGCCAGCGCGATCGGTACCTGCGCACCCACCGGGGTGGCGTGGCCGTAGCAGCCCGGCCAGTCCGGGCAGCCCAGGCCGCTGTCGGTCAGGCGGGTAAAGGCACCAAAGAGCACCAGGTCCAAGGTCAGAAACAAGGTCAGCAGCGTCAAAGCCTGCAGGCGACCCACCGGTTGTGCCTTGCGATAGCGCCAGCGCAACCACGCCAATGGCCCGGCGGCCAGCAGCAAGCCCACCAAGGCCAGGCGCAGCAAGGCGGACCAATCAAAGGAAGTAGCTTGCATAGATCAGCGCAGGCGGGTCGCTTGTAGCGGGGCGGCGGGGGTGTTGCGCGCGCGTTAGCGACCCGCGTTGTCCCAAGACGCAGCGGCGCGCAAGAGGCGCTCCAGGTCCCGCTTGGCCTTGGGTGCTTGCTCGGCGTCGAGTTGCGCGGGGAACCTCAGCATCCAGTTGCCCAGCGGATCCACCAAGAAAAGGTGATCGTGCAAAGTGGCGCCAGCGGCGGGCGCCAGCCAGGCTTGCAGGTCTTTGGCGGGCATGCGCAGCACCGTCGCATTCTTCAGCGCGGGCAGCAGTTCGGGCGCGACCGGCGCAGCGTCGTCAAGAAGCCAGACCCAGTCCAGGCGGTCTTTGTCTTTGCCCAAACCCTCACGCAGTTGGCGCTGCAAATACAAATGGCGTGCGCAGCTAGCGTCGCACGCAGCGCCCGCCACACTGATGAGTAGCCATTGGTCTTTCAGCGTCTGCAGAGGGACTGGCGAGCCGTCCAGCGCGGTGGCGACCAGGTCGGGTAAGGGGCGCTGTGGTGTGATCAGTTCGCCAAAATTGCGCCGCGCCTCGGGCCGCACCACGTAATAGGTGAAATAGGACGCCACCACGGGCGCCGCGCAAACCAGCAGCACCAGAAGCATCTTCCAGCGCCCCGTACGGGTTTGCGCAGGCGAGGCCAGGTCCTGGGGCGTGGGCAAAGAATGCACGGTCAGGCCCAAAGGGTGGTCATCAAAGGCTGGGGGGTGGGACATGGGGATGCGTTTCCTGAAACCGGGCCGTCGGACGGCGAAAAAAATTAAACCAAAGGTACAGGCCCAGGACCAGCGCCGCCAGCGCAAACCACTGAAACGCGTAGCCGTAGTGCTTTTCAACACCCACTGCCACGGCAGGCCATTCCCGGCGCAGTCCGTCGCTGGCCGGGCCGCTTTGGCGAATCGTGAAGTCCGCCAGCGCCAGACCGCTCTCGCTGCGCAATCGTTCCAGGTCGAGATTTTGCCGGATAAGTCCGGTGCCCGGCGCGCCGGGCTCGTATAGCTTGGACGGCGGCGGGGCAATTTGGCCTTCTACCCACACCAGGCCAGGCGGCGTCTGAACGGCAGGCACCTGGTCACGGACCTCAAAGTTGCGAGCCGCCCAACCGCGCTGCACCAGCACCACTTGCCCGGTACTTTGCAAGCGCAAAGGAGTCACCACAAAGAAACCCACCTTGCCGTCCATTTGGCGATTGTCCAGGTACACGGTGTGCGCGGACTCCCACCGACCCTCCACGCGAACAGGACGGTACAGGCCGTTGGCCGCATTGGCCAGTTGCGCCAAGGCAGCAGCGTCCAGCGGCGCCTGGCGGGCCTGGGCCTGCATGGCGGCGTGCATCGTCTCCTTTTGCGCGGCACGCCCGAGCTGCCAAAACCCCAAATACATGCCCAAACCGGCAAAAAATAGGGCCGCAGCAGTGCCGAGGTAAAACTTTCGCGTCAAGTTCAAAAGATAATCCGGGTTATGACCTACCTCGTAAGCCTTGCATTTTTCGCCATTCTCGCCAGCCTGGCCACCGCCCTTTACTTCATGCTGCGCGGTGGCAGCGCGGGCCCGCGCCAATCCAGGCGCATGGCGCGTGCGCTGGCGCTGCGGGTGGGCGTGTCCATCTTCCTGTTCGCCTGTATTTTGCTGTCCTGGCAGTTTGGACTGATCCACCCTACCGGCATACCGGCAGGCACCTGAAGACCCCCACTAAAGCAAACAAAAAGGCACCTTGCGGTGCCTTTTTTTGGTTTAGGGCCGGGATTACAGCCAATACACCAGGATGTACAGACCCAACCAAACCACGTCCACAAAGTGCCAGTACCAAGCCGCGCCTTCAAAACCAAAGTGGCGGTCAGCGGTGAAGTGGCCTTTTTGCAAGCGCAGCGTAGTTGCCAACAGCATCAACATGCCAACAAACACGTGGAATCCGTGGAAACCGGTCAACATGAAAAAAGTCGAGCCGTAGATGCCAGAGGTCAGCTTCAGGTTGTATTCGGTGTAGGCATGGTAGTACTCATAGCCCTGGACGAACAAGAAAGTGATGCCCAAGAGTACCGTGAGCCACATGAACGCGACCGTCTTGCTGCGGTTGCTGTCGAGCAGCGCATGGTGCGCAATCGTCAAGGTGACGCCGGAGGTCAACAGCAAAGCCGTGTTGATGGTGGGCAGCCAGAAGGGCCCCATGGTGGTGAAGGGCTCAATAATGCCAGCGGGCGAAGCGGTCACGCCTGCAGCCAGGCTGGGCCAGACTGCCTTGAACTCAGGCCACAGCAAAGCGTTGTCCAGGCTGCCAAGCGCAGGCACCGAATGGGCACGGGCCCACCACAATGCGCTGAAGAAGGCGCCGAAAAACATTACTTCCGAGAAAATGAACCAGCTCATGCTCCAGCGGAAGGACAAGTCAATCTTTCGACCGTACTGACCGCCTTCGCTCTCGGCGATCGCGTCACCAAACCACTGGTACAGCACGCCAAGCCAAAAAGCCATGCCAAAGGCAAGCGCGTATTTGCCCCAATCCGCGCCGTTAATCCATTGGCTCGCACCCAGGATCACGAACAGCAGACCAAAGGCGGCCATCACTGGATGGCGTGAGGGGCCGGGGATAAAGTAATACGGTGTCGTTCCGTGTGCGCTTGTACTCATTTCAACTCCATTTTTCCGAATACGAATCTAAAAACGCTCTGTCTGCCCAGAGACTTATTTACCAACAACCCAGCTTGCCAGACCGATGAGGCCCAACACCAGAAGCAAGGCACCGACCAATCCGACCGCCACCACGTGCATCGGATTCACCTTGGCTAAATCATCCTGGTAGCCCGCACGGCTTCGAATGCCCAGAAACGACCAGGCCACCAGCTTCACGCTGCGCAACCACGAGGCCGACGGGCTCTTGTCTACCTCACCGGCCATCAGGTACCACCCACTGCAACAAGGTCTGGCTTCACGCTGGCCACCGGCGCAGCAGGCGTACGCCCACCCACCTCGAAAAACGTGTACGACAAGGTAATGGTCTTCACGTCTTTGGACAGCTTGGGGTCAATCACAAAAGCCACCGGCCAGGATTTCTTTTCACCTGGCTCCAGCGTGTACTGGTTAAAGCAAAAACATTCCACTTTATTGAAGTGGGCTGCCGCCTGCTGAGGCGCATAACTGGGGATAGCCTGGGCCGACATGCGCCGGTTTTGGATGTTCTGGAACTCGTACATCACGGTAGTGAGTTCACCCGGATGCACTTGTAGCGAACGCTGCGCAGGCTTGAAATCCCAGGGGCCGCGAGAATTGGCGTCAAACTCCACCGTAATGGTGCGGGACGTGTCGATCTGGCTGTTTTGCGCCGCAGGCTTGGCGCTTGCCACCACTTGCTCGTTCAAGGCCAAGACATTGAGGCCTGTCATCTCGCAAATGGCCTTGTACAAAGGCACCAGCGCGTAGCCAAAGGCGAACATCAGGCCGGTCACCACGGCCAGTTTGCCCACCATCTGAAAGTTCGCGCGCTGCAGGTTCATGGCAAGCTCAAGCGCCCAGCACAGCCATCTTGAACACGACGCCACAAAAAAATACCAAGGCAACCGAGGCCAGCACCAGCCCGAGCTTGACGTTGGATTTTTTTTGGGAAGGCGTCATATACGTAGCAGTCGGTTACGGCGTGGCGGTTCAGCCAATCACCTTGGTTGCAGCAGCATTGAGCTTGGGAGGCGTCTCAAAGGTGTGGAAAGGCGCAGGCGATGGCACTTCCCATTCCAGGCCTTCGGCCGATTCCCAGGGGCTTTGGGGCGCTTTTGCGCCATGGCCGCGCATGGTTGGCAAGACCACAAAAACAAAGAAGTAGACCTGCGCCAAACCGAAAGCGAAGCCACCCACCGAAGCCAATGCGTTGAAATCGGCGAACTGCATCGGGTAGTCGGCATAACGGCGCGGCATGCCGGCCAGACCCAAGAAGTGCATGGGGAAGAAAGTGACGTTGAACGCAATCAGCGACCACCAAAAGTGGATCTTGCCGCGTGTTTCGTTGTACATCACACCGGTCCACTTGGGGCTCCAGTAGTAGTAGCCCGAGAACATGGCGTACAAGGAGCCGGCCACCAGCACATAGTGGAAATGCGCCACCACGTAGTAGGTGTCATGGATCTGGATGTCGATGGGCGCCATGGCCAAGATCAGACCGGTAAATCCGCCCATGGTGAACACGAAGATGAAACCGACAGAAAACAGCATCGGGGTTTCAAACGTCATGGAGCCCTGCCACATGGTAGCAATCCAGTTGAAGATCTTCACG
>CANFNE010000074.1 GCA_947448105.1 Burkholderiales bacterium | reverse complement strand
GCAGGCAAAACTTGCGGAATGCCTGTACTTCAAACGGGATTTCCTCGCCCTGGGGGCGCACGATCACCTGACGCTCCAAATCGACCGTCAGCGTAAAGCCTGGAAAAGCCAGCGCCTCATTGAAGAGTTGATCCACCGTCGCTTCGGGCAAGACAATGGGCAGCAGGCCATTTTTGAAGCTGTTGTTGAAAAAGATGTCGGCAAAGCTGGGCGCGATGATGGCGCGAAAGCCGTACTGGTCCAGCGCCCAGGGCGCGTGCTCGCGCGACGAACCGCAGCCAAAGTTCTTGCGCGCCAGCAAGATGCTCGCGCCCGCGTAGCGCGGCTGGTTGAGCACAAAGTCGGGATTCGGGCGGCGGGTGGCGGGGTCCTGGCCGGGTTCGCCCGCGTCCAGGTAGCGCCATTCGTCAAACAGGTTGGGGCCAAAGCCCGTTTTGCGGATGGATTTGAGGAATTGCTTGGGGATGATGGCGTCGGTGTCGACGTTTTCCCGGTCCATGGGCGCAACCAGCCCTTGGTGTAGATTGAATTTTTGCATATTGAACTTTTAACTTTCTCTCAGTCAACCAAGGTAGCGTGTTATTTAGCGGCAGCTCGGAGTCGGCTTTGCCGGGCCGCCGCTGCCGCCCCCTGCGGGGTTCCGGCTACATGAAGTGAGCCTAGACGGGCGGTCAAACAAACTTTCGCACGTCAACAAAGTGGCCGTGGATGGCCGCCGCTGCCGCCATGGCGGGGCTGACCAAATGGGTGCGGCCCCCATTGCCTTGGCGGCCTTCGAAGTTGCGGTTGCTGGTGGAGGCGCAGCGCTCGCCGGGCTCCAGGCGGTCGGCATTCATGGCCAGGCACATGGAGCAGCCGGGTTCGCGCCACTCAAAACCGGCGGCGACAAAAATCTTGTCCAGGCCTTCGCGTTCGGCCTGTTCTTTGACCAGACCGGAGCCGGGCACCACCAAGGCCAAGCGCACGTTTTTCGCCACTTTCTGTCCCAGCTTTTGCACCAGCGCAGCGGCTTCGCGCATGTCTTCGATGCGGCTGTTGGTGCAGGAGCCAATAAACACCTTGTCCACAAAAATGTCGTTCAGCGGCTTGCCGGGCGCCAGACCCATATAGGTCAGGGCGCGCTCAATGGCGCCGCGCTTGTTGCTGTCTTTTTCTTTATCGGGGTCGGGCACGCGGTCTTCGATGGACAAGACCATCTCGGGCGAAGTGCCCCATGTCACGTGCGGTGCGATTTGGCTGACATCCAAATCGACCACGGCGTCAAAGTGCGCGTCGGAGTCGGAATGCAGGGTCTTCCAATAGGCCACAGCCTGGTCCCATTCCACGCCGGTAGGCGACAGCGGACGGCCTTTGACGTAGGCGATGGTTTTCTCATCCACCGCCACCAGGCCGGCGCGGGCGCCGCCTTCGATGGCCATGTTGCAGACCGTCATGCGGCCTTCCATGCTCAGGGCGCGGATGGCGGTGCCGGCAAATTCGATGGTGTAGCCCGTGCCGCCCGCTGTACCGATCTTGCCGATGATGGCCAGCACCAAATCTTTGGCGGTACAGCCTTTGGACAAAACGCCATTGGCGCGGATGAGCATGTTCTTGGCTTTTTTGGCCTGCAGGGTTTGCGTGGCCATCACGTGCTCAACCTCACTGGTGCCAATGCCGTGCGCCAGCGCGCCAAAAGCGCCATGGGTGGAGGTGTGGCTGTCACCACAGACCACGGTCATACCGGGCAGGGTGGCGCCGTTTTCCGGGCCAATCACATGCACGATGCCCTGGCGTTTGGACATGAAGGGGAAAAACGCCGCCGAGCCAAACTCGGCAATGTTGCTGTTGAGCGTGGTAATTTGCTCTTTGCTTACCGGGTCGGTAATGCCGTCGTAGCCGAGTTCCCAGCCGGTGGTGGGTGTGTTGTGGTCAGCGGTGGCCACAATCGAGCTCACGCGCCAGACTTTGCGCCCCGCTTCGCGCAGGCCCTCAAAGGCCTGGGGGCTGGTGACTTCATGTACCAGATGGCGGTCGATATAGAGGATGGCGGTGCCGTCTTCTTCGGTGTGGACGACGTGTTCGTCCCAAATCTTGTCGTACAGGGTGCGGCCCATGGAACTTCCTTGTGTGCGGGCTGGCATTTTATGCGCACAGTCCACCATGAAAAATGCCCCGCAAGGCGGGGCATTGGTGCGAGTGGGCAGTGGCTTAGCGCTTAGCGATTTCCACCACGTCGCGGCGCTCGGCACCGGTGAACAACTGGCGGGGGCGGCCGATTTTGTACTCGGGGTCGCCAATCATTTCGTTGAGCTGGGCGATCCAGCCCACGGTGCGTGCCAGGGCAAAAATTCCGGTGAACAGTTTCACTGGAATACCGATGGCGCGCTGCACGATGCCCGAGTAGAAGTCCACATTGGGGTAGAGCTTGCGCGAGACAAAGTAGTCGTCTTCCAGGGCGATTTTTTCCAGCGCCTTGGCCAGCTTGAACAGCGGGTCGTTTTCCAGGCCCAGGGCGGCCAGCACTTCGTTGCAGGTTTCCTGCATCAGTTTGGCGCGCGGGTCATAGTTTTTGTAGACGCGGTGGCCAAAGCCCATGAGCTTGACGCCGGAGTTTTTGTCCTTGACCTGGTTCATGAATTCACCGACCTTGGACACGCCGCCCATGGCCTGGATTTCTTCGAGCATGTTCAGGCAGGCTTCGTTGGCGCCGCCGTGTGCGGGGCCCCACAGGCAGGCGACACCCGCTGCAATCGCCGCAAACGGGTTGGTGCCCGACGAGCCGCACAGGCGCACCGTGGAGGTGGACGCGTTTTGTTCATGGTCGGCGTGCAACACAAAAATGCGGTCAAGGGCGCGCTCGATCACCGGGTTGACCACGTAGGGCTCGCACGGTGTGGCAAACATCATGTGCAAGAAGTTGCCCGCGTAGCTGAGCTCGTTCTTGGGGTACATAAACGGCTGGCCAATGCTGTATTTGTAGGCCATGGCCACCAGCGTAGGCATCTTGGCGATCAGGCGGATGGCTGCAATTTCGCGGTGTTCTGCGTTGTTGATGTCGGTGCTGTCATGGTAGAAGGCCGACAGGGCGCCCACCAGGCCGGTCATGATGGCCATGGGATGCGCATCGCGTCGGAAACCGCGCAAGAAGAACTGCATCTGCTCGTTGACCATGGTGTGCTGGGTCACGTTTTTGGTAAACGCGGCCTTGCCAGCGGCGTCGGGCAGGTTGCCGTACAGCAGCAAATGGCAGGTTTCCATGAAGTCGCAGTTGGTGGCCAATTGCTCAATGGGGTAACCACGGTACAGCAGCTCGCCCTTGTCGCCGTCAATGTAGGTGATGGCCGACTGGCAGGCTGCGGTGGACAAAAAGCCCGGGTCGTAGGTGAACATGCCGGTTTGGGCGTAGAGCTTGCGGATGTCGATCACATCGGGGCCGATGCTGCCGCTGTAGACCGGCAGATCCACACTGGCGCTGCCGTTGCTAAAGGACATCGTGGCTTTGTTGTCAGCTAATTTCATCTCGGAACCTTTCAACGAGTTTCTCTCACCATTTTCAAAATTTCATGGAGCTCCGCGCGGTCGAGCGCGGCCTCCACTTGTGCAAGCGATTTACGTGCCAAAAACAGGTCCAGCAAGTCGTTGTCGCTCAAATCCATCAACACCCCCAGTGCGTCTGCTTGACGGACATTGAGGGCTTTGTCAAAGCGATCAAAAAACCGTGCGATGAACAAGTCGTTTTCCAGCAGGCCGCGGCGGCAGCGCCAGCGCAGTTTGCTTAAGGCGCGCTCGTCGAGCAGCTCCTGGCCGGTTGGAACGACTTGGCTCACCGCTTAGACCGCACGCAAAACCATCATTTCCTTGATCTTGCCAATCGCCTTGGTCGGGTTCAGGCCTTTGGGGCAGACGTCGACGCAGTTCATGATGGTGTGGCATCGGAACAGGCGGTAGGGATCTTCCAGGTTGTCCAGGCGCTCGGCCGTGGCCTCGTCGCGGCTGTCGGCGATAAAGCGGTAGGCCTGCAGCAAGCCGGCGGGGCCGACAAACTTGTCGGGGTTCCACCAGAAGCTCGGGCAACTGGTCGAGCAGCTGGCGCACAAGATGCACTCGTACAAGCCGTTGAGCTCTTCGCGCTCTTCGGGGCTTTGCAGGCGCTCTTTTTCGGGCGGCACGTTGTCGTTGATCAGGTAGGGTTTGATCGAGTTGTACTGCTTGAAGAACTGCGTCATGTCCACGATCATGTCGCGGATCACCGGCAGGCCGGGCAGGGGCTTGAGCACGATGTTGCCGGGCAGGGTGCGCATATTGGTCAAACAGGCCAGGCCGTTTTTGCCATTGATGTTCATCGCATCTGACCCGCACACGCCTTCGCGGCAGGAGCGTCGAAAGGAAATGGTGGGGTCTACCGCCTTGAGCTTCATCAGGGCGTCAAGCAGCATGCGTTCAGAGCCGTCGAGCTCGACCTCAATGGTCTGCATATAGGGCTTGGCGTCCTTATCGGGGTCGTACCGGTAAATAGAGAAAGTGCGTTTGGACATGGGATGTGCTCGCTGGTTTCGATTTAGAAGGTACGGGTCTTGAGCTCAACGCTCTCCACCGTCAGGGGCTTCATTTGCACCGGCTTGTAGCTCAGGCTATTGGTCGCGCTGTGCCACAAGGTGTGCTTGTGCCACTCGGTGTCGTTGCGGCCGTTGGGATGCTCTGGCGTGTCGCCGTAGTCGTTGACGGTGTGCGCGCCACGGCTCTCGTGGCGGGCCGCGGCGGAGACGATGGTGGCCTGGGCGGCCTCAATCAGATTTTCCACTTCCAGCGCTTCGATGCGGGCGGTGTTGAAGACCTTGGACTTGTCTTTGAGGCCGATGTTGTTCACGCGCTCACGCAGTTCGGCGATCTTGGTCACGCCCTCGTCCATCATGGCCTGGGTGCGGAACACGCCGGCGTGTTGCTGCATGGCGGCGCGGATGTCGTTGGCCACGTCCTGGGCGTATTCGCCTCCGGTGGCGTTGTCCAGGCGCGCCAGACGGGCGATGGTGGCGTCAGCGGCGGTGGCGGGCAGCGGCTTGTGCGCTTTGCTGGTCTTGGCAAATTCAACAATGTGGTTGCCCGCAGCGCGGCCAAACACCAAGAGGTCGAGCAGGGAATTGGTGCCCAGGCGGTTGGCGCCGTGCACGCTGACGCACGAGCATTCGCCCACCGCGTACAGGCCGTTGACCACTTGGCTCTTGTTGTTGGCGTCTTGCACCACGACCTGGCCGTTGATGTTGGTGGGAATGCCGCCCATTTGGTAATGGATGGTGGGCACCACGGGGATGGGCTCCTTGGTGATGTCGACGTTGGCGAAGTTGTGGCCAATCTCCAACACCGAGGGCAGGCGCTTCATGATGGTCTCGGCGCCCAAATGGGTCATGTCGAGGTTGATGTAGTCCTTGTTCGGACCGCAGCCACGGCCTTCCTTGATTTCCTGGTCCATGCAACGCGATACGTAGTCGCGGGGTGCCAGGTCTTTGTAGGCCGGGGCGTAACGCTCCATGAAGCGCTCGCCATTGGCGTTGCGCAAAATCGCCCCTTCGCCACGGCAGCCTTCGGTCAGCAAAACGCCCGCACCGTGCACGCCGGTGGGGTGGAACTGCCAGAACTCCATGTCTTCGAGTGGAATGCCAGCGCGCGCTGCCATGCCAAGACCGTCGCCGGTGTTGATGAAGGCGTTGGTCGATGCCGCAAAAATGCGCCCGGCGCCGCCAGTGGCCAGGAGGGTGGTCTTGGCTTCCAGAATGTGGACGTCGCCGGTTTCCATCTCAATGGCGGTCACGCCCAGCACGTCGCCATCGGCGTCACGGATCAGGTCCATCGCCAGCCATTCAACAAAGAAGCTGGTTTTGGCCGCCACATTTTGCTGGTACAGCGTGTGCAACATGGCGTGGCCGGTGCGGTCGGCAGCGGCGCAGGCGCGCTCTACCGCTTTTTCGCCGTAGTTGGCGGTGTGGCCGCCAAAGGGGCGCTGGTAAATCGTGCCGTCGGGGTTGCGGTCAAAGGGCATGCCCATGTGCTCCAGGTCGTAGACGACCTTGGGTGCTTCGCGGCACATGAATTCGATCGCGTCTTGGTCGCCCAGCCAATCTGAGCCCTTGACGGTGTCGTAAAAATGGTAGTGCCAGTTGTCCTCGTTCATATTGCCCAGCGAGGCGCCGATGCCGCCTTGGGCTGCCACGGTGTGCGAACGGGTAGGAAACACCTTGGACAGCACGGCCACGTTCAGACCAGCGCGTGCGAGTTGCAGGGAGGCGCGCATGCCGGAGCCGCCGGCCCCCACGATGACGACGTCGAATTTGCGTTTAGATACAGGATAGGACATGGGGTGATTGTTCTGAGTAGAAGACGTTTAGACGCGCCACAAGACCTGGATGGCCCAACCGGCACAGGCGACCAGCCAGACGATGGAAAAAACCTGCAGCGACAGGCGAATGCCCACGGGCTTGATGTAGTCCATCCAGATGTCGCGCATGCCAATCCACACGTGGTACAGCAACGCCACGATGATGGCAAAGGTCAGCGCCTTCATCCACTGGGCAGAAAAAATGCCAGCCCATTTGTCGTAGCCCACGGGGCCTTTGGAGAAGATGAGCTGGGCCAAAACGACCAGCGTGAACAAGGCCATCAGTGCGGCGGTGACGCGCTGGGCCAGCCAGTCGCGCAAGCCATAGTGGGCGCCCACGACGATGCGTTTGGAACCGTAATTAACTGCCATGGTGTGTGTCTTTCGGGGTGTTGGGGGCTAAATGAGGAAGCAGGCGGCGCGCAGCAAGGGCTCAGTACAGGCCAAACAGCTTGGCGCCCAGTACCACCGTCAGGCCGACGCTCAGCGCCAGGGTGAACACGGCGGAGGACTTGCCAAATTCCTTGCTCACGGCGTGGCGCATGTCCATCCAGAGGTGGCGCAGGCCGGCGATCAGGTGGTGCAAAAAGGCCCACAGGATGGCCAGCGCCACCAGCTTGAAGAACCAGCCCGGAACCAAGCCCGCGCCGATATTGAAAACGCTGGTAAAGCGTGCAAACGACAACTCCGAGGAGATGGAGGTGTCAAACATCCAGATGATGAAAGGCATCAGCACGAACATCAGGGCGCCGCTGACGCGGTGCAGGATGGACACGATGCCGGCCACCGGAAGCCGGTAGGTCGGCAAATCGGTAAATGCGTTGATATTGCGAAATTCGGGCCGCTTGGGGCGAGTGCTGGGGGAGGGCGCAGACATGGGCGGGTGCTTTCTAAGGGGTAACCGTGGTGTAACTCAGGCGGGGTTCAACGCAAATTCTATTGCACTGCACCAATCTGACGGGTGCCTTGCAGGGCGTTGGGGCGAAATAGACCCATTCAGTGCAATTCATTGCGGTAGTAATGCGTGTGCGTTAGGTAAAGGCACTGGCGCATCTCTATGGGCGCGTCCTTGTAGGTATAAGCAATCCGCTCCACGCTGAGCAAGGGTGTGCTGGAGGTGACACCCAACAGCTCCACTTGCGTCGCATCGGGCAGCACCGCGCGGATTTTTTCTTCGGCGCGCACCATGCGCACGCCAAATTCACGCTCAAACAGGGCGTACATCGGGCCGTTGTCGTTGCGCAAGCGCTCGGCGGTCAGCCCTTTGAACGGCGTGCCTGGCAACCAGATGTCTTCCAAAATAGTGGGCTTGTTGCCAAACGAAAGCACACGGCGCACTTGCAGCACCGCGTCGCCCGGGCGCAAACCCAGGCCGCGAGCCACGTCGGCCGAGGCGCGAGCGCGCTTGCAGTCAATGATCTGGCGTTGCGCAGGACCTTGGCTGCTGGCGTCGCCGTCTTCGGGCACGAGTTTGAGAAAGCGGTATTGCACCTGGCGCTCGGCGTGGGTGGCGACAAACGTGCCTTTGCCTTGGCGGCGCACCAGCAGGTTATCAATCGACAATTCGTCGATCGCTTTACGCACCGTGCCTTGGCTGACCTTGTAGCGCGCTGCCAGTTCCTGCTCGCTGGGGATGGCGGCGCCGGACTTCCACTCGCCGGCTTCCAGGCTTTGCAGTAGCAAGGCCTTGATTTGCTGGTACAGCGGACTGAAGGCCGGTGTGGCCGATGGCGCAGACAGGGCCGCGCTTTGTGACTGCGTGGCGCTTTCCGCTGCCGCGGGCGCGGCGCCAGAGTCGCTTGCAAGGGGGTACGTAACAGCCATAAATGGGGAATTTTGTCAGCGCGAAGTCAGTATCGAAACTAGGTTAATCATATCTTATATAAGACATAAGACAAGTTGACTTGGTAGAACAAATAAGGGTAAACTCTTAGCCATTCTGCGCAGCCATCGGCCCAGGGGCCGGTACGGGCAGTCCACGCTTTCACAACCACGCTTTCACAACACTTCCTGGAGTTTTTCTATGAGCAAGAAGCCCGTCCGCGTAGCCGTTACCGGCGCAGCAGGTCAAATCGGTTACGCCATTTTGTTTCGCATCGCATCGGGCGAAATGCTGGGCAAAGACCAGCCCGTCATCCTGAGCTTGCTCGAAGTTCCCTTCGAGAAGCCCCAGCAAGCCCTGCAAGGCGTGATGATGGAACTGCAAGACTGCGCTTTCCCTCTGCTGGTGGGCATGGAAGCGCACAGCGACCCCATGACCGCGTTCAAAGACGTGGACTACGCCCTGTTGATCGGTTCGCGCCCCCGTGGCCCCGGCATGGAGCGCGCTGAGCTGCTCGCCGTCAACGCCGAAATATTTACCGCCCAGGGCAAGGCCCTGAACGCTGTGGCCAGCCGCGACGTGCGCGTGCTGGTGGTGGGCAACCCCGCCAACACCAACGCCTACATTGCCATGAAGAGCGCGCCTGACCTGCCACGCAAGAACTTCACCGCCATGCTGCGTTTGGACCACAACCGGGCTCTCAGCCAGCTCGCTGCCAAAACCGGCAAGGCCGTGGCCGACATTGAAAAACTGGCCGTCTGGGGCAACCACTCGCCCACCATGTACGCGGACTACCGCTTCGCCACCGTCGGCGGCCACAGCGTCAAGGACATGATCAACGACCACGACTGGAACGCCAACACCTTCTTGCCCACGGTGGGCAAGCGGGGCGCGGCCATCATTGCGGCGCGCGGCGTGTCGTCGGCTGCATCGGCTGCCAATGCTGCCATTGACCACATGCGCGACTGGGCGCTGGGCACCAATGGCAAGTGGGTCACCATGGGCATTCCATCGGACGGCCAATATGGCATTCCCAAAGACACCATGTTCGGCTTTGCCGTGACCTGCGAAGGCGGCGAATACAAGTTGGTCGAAGGCTTGGCCATTGATGCGTTCAGCCAGGAATGCATCAACAAGACGCTCAAAGAGCTGCAAGACGAGCAAGCTGGCGTCGCCCACCTGCTCTGATCCCGTTCCCGCCCACGCACCGCTTGGGTGCATGGGCGGACGCCACCGATCCATGCAACACCCCCGCGACATTCTCTTAGGTGCCCAGGCGCGCACCGGGGTGTTGCCGGTGTGTGACCACTACAGCGGCGCGCCTGCGCGCATGCAAAAAAGCCTGATCTTGCAGGCCGAGCTGCTGCAAGAGTTCGGTGCCTGTGTGTTGGACGTCACCTTGGACTGCGAAGATGGCGCCCCGGCAGGCGGCGAGGTCGAACAGGCTCACACCGTGTGCGCGCTGCTAACGCGTTTCAGCGCTCCATCAGATGCCCAATCCTCGTTGGTCCGCCCCCGCATCGGTGCGCGGGTGCATGCCGTAGGCCATGCCTATTTCGAATCCGACGTGGCCATCATCGTGGGCGGCGCAGCGGCTGGCTTGAGCTACCTCATGG
>CANFNE010000073.1 GCA_947448105.1 Burkholderiales bacterium | reverse complement strand
CGCCCGCGCGCGGCAGGGGCCGGGGCAAGTCAGTGCGGTAGTGCAAGACCTCGGGCCCGCCAAAGGCGGTCAGCACCACGCCGTGCATGGTGGCGGGCAGTGGGGCGTGGGCGGTCATGGCTTATTTGGGCTGCGGCAGCGCCATGACCCGCCCGACCTGGGCCGGGCGCGGCAGCAGCGCGTGCTGCGCGGCCAGCGCCTGCAAATAGGCGGCCACCTGGGGCGCAAACGCCGTGGCGCGCGGGCCAGCCATGTCTACGTTGAGCAGCATCTGCTCCGTCAGCGCCAGCACTTGCGTGCTGCCTGCGGGATGCAGGCTCAGCGCTACATGCAAGCGCTTGGCGTCCACGCCCAGCAGTTGCAGGCGCACTTCTACCGCCGCGTCTTGCTTGACCTCGTGCAGGTAATTGATATGCGCCTCCAGCGTAAACCACGAGTGGCCCGTGGCTTTGCGCCCGGCCTCGTCCAGACCAGCCAGATCCATCAGCGCGTCCACCGCGCTGCTAAACAGCACCATGTAGTAGCCGTCGCGCAGGTGGCCATTGAAGTCCACCCACGCGGGGCCAATGGTGCAGCGGTAAATTACCGGCAGCGCCGGGGCGCTGTCTAGCTCAGGCATCGGGCGCGATTCCGTGCTTGATTTTGGTAGCTGTGATGGCCGCTTGCACCGCCATCAGGCAGTCGTCGCGGTAGCGTTCCCAGTCGGCGATGCTGCGGGTGCCGAGTTGCTCTACGCTGCCTTCGGCCACGGCGTCGAGCAAACTGTCGGTGAGTTCGGGGGCCTCCAACTTGGTCCAGGGCAATTTCAGCGCCGGGCCAAACTGGGCCATAAAGTGGCGCATGCCCGCGTCGCCGCCAGCCAGCGTGTAGATCAAAAAACTGCCCATGAAAGACCAGCGCATGCCCGCGCCAAAGCGAATGGCGTCGTCAATCTCGCCCGTGGTGGCCACGCCGTCGTTAACCAAATGCAGCGACTCACGCCACATGGCCTCTAACAGCCGGTCGGCGATAAAGCCGGGCACCTCTTTGCGCACGTGCAGCGGGCGCATGCCCAAGCTGCGGTAGACCTGCATGGCGGCTTGCACCGCCTCGGGCGCGGTATTCACGCCGCCCACCACTTCCACCAGCGGCAGCAGGTAAACCGGGTTAAACGGGTGGCCGACCACGCAGCGCTCGGGGTGTTGTGCGTTGGCATAAAAGTCGGTGGGCAAGAGGCCCGAGGTGCTCGAACCGATCAGCACATTGGGGCGCGCGGCCGCCGTAATTTGTGCGTGCAGCGAGAGCTTCAAGTCCTGGCGCTCGGGCGCGCTTTCTTGAATGAAGTCGGCGTGCGCCACGCATTCCTCTACGGTGGCGACAAATTTGAGGCGGTCTTGCGACGCGCCAGGCGCTAAGCCTTGCGCGGTGAGCGCGCCCCAGGCTTTGGCGGTGCGCTCGCGCAAGGCGGCTTCGGCGCCGGGTGCCGGGTCCCAGGCAATCACGTCCAGGCCATGGGCCAGGGCGCGCGCCACCCAGCCGCTGCCGATAACGCCGGTGCCCAGGGCTGCGAAGGTTTTGATGTCGGTAATAAAGTTCATGGTGTCTTATGCAGTGCGGTGAGTTGCGGTCGATAGTGCGGATCAACCGCGTTTCTTGAGGCCCATTTTTTCGCGGCCCTGCGCTGGCGTCATGGGCGTGCCGCCCAGGCGGGTGATGATTTCCACCACGCGCTCGGTAAGCGTTCCGTTGGTGGCCAGCACGCCTTTGTCCAGCCACAGGTTGTCTTCCAGGCCCACGCGCACATTGCCGCCCAACAGCATGGCCTGCGCGGCCATGGGCATTTGGGTGCGGCCAATGCCAAAGCCCGACCACACCACGCCCGGCGGCAGGTTGTCGACCATGGCCTTCATGGTGGTGGTGTCGGCGGGTGCGCCCCAGGGAATGCCCAGGCAGAGCTGGAACAGCGGGTTGTCGAGCAAGCCTTCTTTCATCATTTGCTTGGCAAACCACAGGTGACCGGTGTCAAAAATTTCCAGCTCGGCTTTGACGCCCAGTTCGGTAATGCGCTTGGCCCCTGCGCGCAGCGCCACCGGGGTGGAGACGTAAATCGTGTCGCCGTCGCCAAAGTTCAGCGTGCCGCAGTCCAGGGTGCAAATCTCGGGCAGCAGTTGCTCCACATGGATGAGCCGCGCCATGGGGCCAATCAGGTCGGTGTTGGGGCCGAATCGGGTGGGCGTCTCACCGGGTCCGATTTCCAGGTCACCGCCCATGCCGGCGGTCAGGTTGACGATGATGTCTACGCCCGAGTCACGGATGCGGTCCATTACCTCGGCGTACAGCGCCGGGTCGCGGCTGAACTGGCCGGTCGCGGGGTTGCGCACGTGGCAGTGCACCACGGTGGCGCCGGCCTTGGCCGCCTCTACCGCCGCAGCGGCGATTTGTGTGGGGGTGACGGGCACGTGCGGGCTTTTGCCAGCGGTGTCGCCAGCGCCGGTCAGGGCGCAGGTAATGATGACGTTGTTGTTCATGCTTTGTACTCCGGTTCTTCGTGGTCAAGGATGTCTTTGAGCGCCGCAAAGTGCAGCGCGCTAAAGGCGGTGGGGTAATCGTTCCACTGCGCGCAGGCCAGCGCGGCCATTGGCTCAGGAATCAGCGCCAGCGCCCGGCCCGTGGACAGGGCCAGCACTTGCAGCTTGGCGGCTTTTTCAAGGTAATAGAGTTCGTCCAGCGCCTGCGCTACCGTGGGGCCGACCACGATCACGCCGTGGTTGCCCATGAACAGCACGCTTTTGCCCGCGCCCAGCAGGCCGGCCACGCGCTGGCCTTCGCTGGCATCTAGCGCCATGCCGGCGTAGTCGCGGTCGTAGGCAATGCGGCCATGGAAGCGGCAGGCGTTTTGGTCCAGCGCCAGCCATTCGAAGTCTTGCAGGCAGCACAGCGTGGTGGCGTAAGGCATGTGCGTATGCAATATGCAGCGCGCATGCGGCAGGCGCTGGTGCAGTTCGGCGTGTAGGTTCCAAGCGGTGGGGTCGGGCGCGTTGGCGGCTTGGGCGCCAGCGCTCTGGCGGGTGTCCACCCGCAGCAGGTTGCTAGCCCGGATGCGCGAGAAGTGGCTGCCCGCCGGGTTGAGCAAAAACTGCGCGCCGTCGTCGCGCAGCGCCACGCTGAAATGGTTGGCAATCGACTCGTGCATGTCCCAGCGCGCAGCCCAACGAAAGGCCGCAGCCAGGTCGATGCGCGCAGAAGTCTCGTCGGGCAGAGCGGTCATGCGTCCAGTCGTTAAAAGGTGGCCGTAGGGCCAGCGTGTTGGCGCACTGTAGCCCGCCAGCGGGCGGATTTATAGCACTGAGACGACGTTTTTTCGGCTTTTCACGACAATTATTCGAATTTCCGATCCATGGGCAGGGGCACGCGGGGAGCTACTTGGCAACGCCAGGCTGCGTGACTCCTCGTGCGCAGGTCGCTTTTGGGCCACAGCCCCGGCCCTGGCTGTGTCACCATCGCTGCTTGCGCATTTGCGCACTTTGATGACTGCGCCCCGCACCATGAATACCCCAAGCAACAAGTCCCTTACCTGGCCTCTGGCCTCGCTGCTCAGCGGCGTGAGCATGCTGGTGGTGGGGATTGCGCTGCTGACGGTAGCCATTGGCGCGCAGGCCGGTTTGGCCAAGTATTCGGGCCTGGTTACCGGACTGATCATGTCGTCCTACTTTGCCGGCTTTGTGTACGGCACCTACGCCTGTCCGGCGCTGATTCGGCGCGTGGGCTATATCCGCGCCTTTGCGGTAATGGCCTCGGTGGCGTCTGCCGTGCCGGTCTTGCACGCGATTTGGACCAACCCCTGGTTTTGGGGCATCCTGCGCTTTGTGACGGGCATGTGCATCGTGGGCTTGTACGTGGTGATCGAGAGCTGGCTCAATGTGGTGGCCGACCGCGAAAGCCGGGGCAAGGTGTTTGCGGCGTATATGGCGGTCAGCGGCGTGTCTACCGCCCTGGGCCAATGGCTGATTTTGGTGGGCGACCGCTTCGGTTTTGTACCGTTTGCGCTGGTGTCGATTCTGTTTTCATTTGCGCTGATTCCCACCACGCTGACCACCATCCGCGAGCCGCGCCAGACCGAGGCGCCGTCCATGAACCTGATTTCGCTGTTTGTGATTTCGCCCATAGGCGCGATTGCCGCCGTGGGCTCGGGCCTGATCAATGGTACCTTCTACAGCCTGGGCAATGTGTTTGGCAAAGGCGTGGGCTTTAGCGACAACCGCACGGCGGCGTTCATGGCCATTACGATTTTGAGCGGCGCGGCCTTTCAGTGGCCGGTGGGGCATTTGTCCGACCGTTACGACCGGCGCTGGATTTTGTTTTGGATTTGCGTGGCTTCTGCGGGCTTGGCGGCGGTGGGCTTTTATTTGGCGCGCGAGTATGAAAACTTCCTTATTTTGCTGGGCGTGCTGTACGGCGCCCTGTCGTTTGCCATTTACGGCCTGAGCGTGGCGCACACCAACGACCTGATCGAGCCTTCCAAAGTGCTGGAAACCACCGGTGGCTTGCTGCTGCTCTACGGCATTGGCGCCACCGTGGGGCCCACGCTGGCCGGTGGCCTGATGGACGTGCTGGGCCCCGAGAGCCTGATGCTGTATTTCGCCATCGTGTTGACGGCGTTGGCCGCCATCGTCTGGTACTACACGCGCCAGCAGCAGCGCTCAGCGCGCGTACTGGCCCACCGCTCCGACTACGTGATGATGGACGCCAGCTCGCAGGCGGTGCTGCAGATGGACCCGCGCAGCGCGCCGCACCCAGAGGCCAGCGACACTTCAATTACCTAAATTGCCCCGCGTACTATGCGCCGCCACGCCCGTGCGCGGCGTTTAGCATCGCAAGAGCGGGCTTGTGCCCCGGCTATTGCGCCCTATTACTTCACAGAGAACGTTTGCTTTGCTCGCCATCGAAATCAACCCCTCCAATTCCCGCCCCCAGATCCTGCTCAAACGCGGCACCAGCCACGCCACCACGCTTCCGGCCCTGTGGCTGCGCGCCCGCAGCCACCACCCCAGCCAGCGCGACGCCGTGACCGGCCAACGCCTGGTCAACCCGCACCAGTTGCCCACCGACCTGCACCTCACGCAAGCCGCCTGGAAACCCGTCCAAGGCACCGCTCAGGCGCAGTTGCACTTGGCGTTTAGCGACGGCTTTGCCGGCGACTTTGACCCGCAAGAGCTGATTGCCGGCACCGTGATCTCGGAAGAGTGCCCGGAACCCCAACCCTGGACGTCCGACCTGTCGCCCCAACCCGTCTACGCCTGGGACGAACTGGCGCAAGACGCGGTGCTGCACCGCGCGCTGCGCGACTTCATCACCCGCGGCTTTGTGTTGGTGCATGGCAGCCCCACCCAGAACGACTCGCTGCTGACCGTAGCGCGGCGCTTTGGCTATGTGCGCGACACCAACTTTGGTGCATTTTTTGAGGTGTATTCCCGCCCCGGCTCCAACGACCTGGCCTACCGCCCGGTGTCTTTGGGTCCCCACACCGACAACCCTTACCGCACGCCAGTGCCAGGCATCCAGGTGCTGCAATGCCTGCAAAACGAAACCTCGGGCGGCCTGTCCACCCTGGTCGACAGCCTGGCCGTGGCGGCCCAGGTGCGCGCAGAAGACCCGGAAGGCTTTGCGCTGCTCAGCAGCGTGCCGGTGCGTTTTGAATACCGCGACGGCGACAAGGCGCACCTGGTGGCAGTCACGCCGCTGATTGAACTTGACGGCTTGGGCCACATGACGGGCGTGCACTACAGCCCGCGCCTGGACGACATTCCGCTCATGTCGGAAGCCGACACCCAGCGCTACCACGGCGCGCGCAAGCGCCTGGGCGAGCTGTTTGAAGACCCGCACTACGAGCTGCGCTTTCGGCTCGACCCGGGCTGGTTCATGATGTTTGACAACAACCGTGTCTTGCACGGTCGCACCGCGTTTGACCCGTCCGAGGGCCACCGCCAACTGCAAGGCTGCTACATTGACCGCGACGGCCCGCGCAGCACCTACCGGGTATTGAGCCGCCGCTTTGGGGCCTGAGCCCCTACCTTTGAAATCCACTTTTGATTGAGGCTCCCCCATGAAGCAGGTTGCATTTTCCCAAATGAAAGACGGCACGGCCGAGGAATACCAGTTCTTGCAGGCCCTGGAGCACGACTACATCCGCGCCCTGCCCGACCGTCTGATCACCGCGCTCGAAGCCTTGGGCGACTCCTTGCCGGGCTACCAGATCAGCCGCCTGGAGCATTCGCTGCAAAGCGCCACCCGCGCCGAGGCCGATGGCGCCGACATCGACATGGTGGTGGCCGCCCTGGTGCACGACATCGGCGACGTGCTGGCGCCCGAGAACCACTCGCAAATGGCCGCCGCCATCCTGCGCCCCTTTGTGCGCGCCGAGGTGACCTGGGTGATTGAAATGCACGGCCTGTTTCAAATGAAGTACTACGCCCACCACGTAGGCAACAACCCAGACGGCTACCTGGCCTACGCCGACCACAAGTGGTTTGACAGCTGCGCCCGCTTTTGCGAGCTCTACGACCAGGCCTCCTTTGACCCGGCGTACCCGACCAAACCGCTTTCGTACTTTGCGCCCATGCTGCGCGAGGTGTTTGGGCGCAAGGCGTTTGATGCGGGGGTGGTTCAAGAGGGAGTTTGAGGGCGATAGTGGGGGGGTTGCGTTCAGGGAGGCGCTCAGAAGCAGGTCGCACGGGCTTGCTTTTTTGTACGCTTTGACGTACGCTTCCTGTATTCATTTGGAGCCCCCATGCAATCCATCACCGCCACAGATGCCCGTGCCAATCTGTACCGTCTGATCGACGAGGCGGCGCAAAGCCATGCGCCCCTTCTCATATCTGGCAAACGCAGCGACGCCGTTTTGGTGTCATCCGAGGACTGGAGCGCGATCCAGGAAACCTTGTATCTGCTGGCTGTACCGGGCATGCGCGAATCCATCAAAGCCGGTATGGCTGAGCCACTGGCGCAAAGCGCGACCGGGCTTGACTGGTGACTTGGGCACTTGTCTTTGCCAAGCCTGCGCAAAAGGATGCCAAGAAGTTAGCCGCCAGCGGGCTCAAGCCCAAGGCGCAGGAACTGCTGGACCTGCTGGCCGCTGACCCATTTGGCAAACCACCACCTTTTGAAAAACTGGTGGGCGACTTGGCAGGGGCCTACTCCAGGCGCATCAACATCCAGCACCGCTTGGTTTATGAGGTCTTTGCCGAGCAGCAAACGGTGCGCGTGCTGCGCATGTGGACGCACTACGAATAAGCCAAAGCTCTGCTTTCTGAACGAGTCCGGTGCTACCATGGTGCCACCTTTTTTGGAGAGCCGCATGTCCAGCACCACTTCGCTCAAGCTGCCTGATGCTTTGAAGACCCGCATTGCCCAAGTCGCGGCATTGGAGGGCAAGACGGCACATGCGCTGATGGTGGACACCTTGCAAGAAGCCATGGAAGACGCTTTGGCCCGCCAGCAGTTCTATGCCGACGGCCAGGCCTCGTACCAAGAGACCCTGAACACCAACGCCGTGTTTGGTGCCGCAGATGCCAAGGCCTACGTCCTTGCGCGGCTCCAGGGCGGCAAACCAAACCGACCGCAGGCGCGGCCCCTGGATGGCACCAAGCCGATGGTCCCGCCGCATGGCTGATCTGGTTTACGCGGCGCAAGCGCTCCTAGACTTGGAAAGGCTCAGTGACTTTCTACTGGAAACCGACCCGCACGCCGCACAAGACACCGCCACCCTGATTTTTGAAGCGCTGGAGATTCTGGGCCAGCACCCCGAGATAGGCCGCAAAGTCAACTTTGGGCAACGCGAACTGGTGATTTCAAGAGGGAAAACCGGTTATCTGGCGCTCTACCGTTTTTTGCCGCATATCGACCGCGTCCTGGTGCTGGCCATTCGCCACCAGCGGGAATCTGGCTACAAGGGCGCGTAGACAAAGCCCATTTTGCTGAGTTCTCCTGGGTGGTGGCGCCCCTGCCTCACGCAAAAACCCCATGCAAGTACCACTGCGCCGCGTCCTTGGCGCTCTTGCCTTCCCTGCCCCCCAGCCGGTCGCAGTAAATCCACAGCAGCCCATGGCGCTGGCTGCGGGCGACAAAGTAGTCGCGCAGGGCTGGGGTTTCGCCTTCTAGCCAACCGGCTTCGAGCCGCTGCGGGCCGGCCAGCAAGGCCAGCGGGCCGTGAAATTGGGGTTGCGCGTGTTGCACTTGCAGGCTTTGCGGCGTGGCCAGCAGCCAGCTGGGGTAGAGCGCGCCGGGTTCGGTCGATAGCTGCAAATTGGTGGTGGAGCGAGCGACGGACGTCGCTGCGCGCACGCCCTTTTTTTCTGCGCGCGGCGACGGGGCTTTCGCTGCAACTCTGGCCGCATCCGGGGCTGCGCAGGGCTGCCAGTGCTGCATGCGTTCGGGCCGGTGCTCGTCCTGGAGGTTGGCGCACAGCACTTGCGCAGGCCCCAGGCGGGCGGCCACGCGCTCGAGCATGTGGTGCAGGCTGTCGCCACTGCGCACCTCGTCCAAGAGCAGGCTGTGGCTTTCGCCCGAGAGCGGCTGGGTGGCAAGGGTGCGCAAGCGCAAATACAGCACCGGTGCGGGCAGCACCACGCGCGCCAGTTGCTCGGCCAGCAGGCGCTCTAGGTGGCGCAGGTCTTGGGTGGCTTGGGCAGTGCGCAGTTCTAGGCGGCCGTAACCGCTGGCGTCGTGGTGGGCGTCTAGGTGCAGCGCGTTAGAGCGGCGCGCGTCGAGTTCCCAGCGCAGTTCTAGCACCAGCACGCCGCGCTGGCGTGCGCGCAGCCATTCGAGCAACTGCGCCAGCAGGCGGCGCGCGCCAAACAGCAGCGCAGACGCCGATTCCACCTGCGCGGCCAGCTCCAGCGGCGCGTCAAACACCTCGGGCAGGCGCAGCCAGGGGTAGACCTCGCCCTGCAAGCCATAAGCCTGGTCTAGCGCGGTCAGCAGCCCTGCCCCAAAGCGGCGCGCCAGGCCCGCACGCGGCAAGGCGCGCAACTGGCCCCAGCTGCGGCAACCCAAACGCTCCAGGGTGGGCAGATGCGGGCGGGCAGCGGGCAAGGCGGCCAAGGGCAAGGCGTCGGCACTGGGCGCGTTGGCTGGCGTGGAAACGTCCAGGCCGCTCCATCCAGTGGCCAAGCTCGTGTCCCATTCCGCATTCTCACGGGTGCTGCGGTACGGGCCGCTTCGGGGTTTAGCTTGAGAGCCGTTTGACGTGCCAGCTTCTTCAGCCACCGAGCCCGCAAGCCACAAGCGCCCCAGCGCCACCAGCGCCGTGGGGCCCTGCGCGCAGCGCAGCGGCGCCAGCGCGGGCGTCAGCAGCTGCTGCAACAAGGCCCTGCGCCCGCCAAACAGGCGCTCACTGCCCGAGATTTCTAGCACCAAGGCGCCGTCCAGCTCTGCCACCCAGGGCGTGAGCTGCAGGGCGCGCCAGGCCAGCGCGGTGAGCGGGTCGGTCAGGGTGGCGGGGGCGCTCACCGCCTCGGGCAACGCGGGGCGCAGGCGCAGCGCTAGCCAATGTGGCGACATGCGTTGTGGCATGTCAGGCGGCGCGTGCGGCGGAATGTGGGGCGGCATGTCCGGCTTTGGCGCAGGGCCTGGTGCAAGTGCATGCATATCCACCGCACCCCCCTCACAGGGCGCGGCCAGCCGTGCGGCTGCGCGCGCGGCTGGTGGCTTGCGTGGACACAAGCGCCCGAACACGCGCTGTGGGCGGGGGCGCTGCCTGCGCCACCACTGCGGCTTGCGCCATGTCCGCCACCGCCAACAACTGACGCAGCGCAGGCGTGCGGGCCGCCAGGTGCAGGG
>CANFNE010000072.1 GCA_947448105.1 Burkholderiales bacterium | reverse complement strand
TCGCCTCAAACAGGGCGATATGGACCAATCCACCACGTTTGGCGAAGACCCGGCGGTCATGGCGCGCAGCTGGGTGGACAAAGGCGCGCGGCGCTTGCACTTGGTGGATTTGAACGGTGCCTTTGCCGGCCACCCGAAGAACGAGGCGGCCATCCGCAAGATCCTCAAGGAAGTTGGCAGCGAAGTCGATGTACAGCTCGGAGGTGGCATCCGCGATCTCGACACCATCGAGCGCTATTTGGACGCAGGCCTGCGCTACGTCATTATTGGCACCGCTGCCGTCAAAAACCCCGGCTTTTTGCAAGACGCCTGCACCGCCTTTGGCGGCCACATCATCGTCGGGCTGGACGCGCGTGACGGCAAGGTTGCCACCGACGGCTGGAGCAAGCTCACCCGCCACGACGTGGTCGATCTGGGCAAAAAATTTGAAGACTACGGCGTCGAATCCATTATTTACACCGACATCGGACGCGACGGCATGCTCAGCGGCATCAATATTGAGGCCACCGTCAAGCTCGCCCAGGCCTTGTCGATTCCGGTCATTGCCTCGGGCGGCTTGAGCAACCTGGCTGATATTGAGGCCCTGTGCGCAGTAGAGGACGAGGGCGTCGAAGGCGTTATCTGCGGACGCGCCATTTACACCGGCGACCTCGACTTTGCTGCAGGACAAGCCCGCGCTGACGAAATCAATGGCTGATGGCGGCGCGCTGTGCCGCAGCGAAACCCAGTATGGCCAAGCCGGCAAGCGCCTCACCCTGGCCAATGGCGACACGGTGTGGGTGGCGTTGCAGGGCGCGCACGTGGTGTCCTGGCAGGCAGCGGGGCGTGAGCGCCTGTACCTGAGCCCGAAAAATGTGTGGGACGGCCGCAGCGCCATACGCGGCGGCGTGCCCGTGTGTTTTCCCCAGTTCAACCAGCGCGGCAGCCTGCCCAAACACGGTTTTGCCCGCAACAGCGTATGGACGGCAGGTCCGGCCACGGTACAAGACACGCAGGTGCAGCAAGATTTCGCCTTGTCGTGGAGCGCCCAAACCCTGGCCCTGTGGCAGTCGCGCTTTGAGGCCCGCTTGCGGGTGGCGCTGGTGCCCGGCGCGTTGACGCTGACCCTGACGGTGCACAACATGGATTCCCGGCCCCTGCAGTTTTCTGGCGCCTTGCACAGCTACCTTGCGGTGGACGACATTGCGCAAGCGCGCCTGCACGGCCTGCAAGGCCAGCCCGAGTGGAACGCACTCACTGATAGCCACGCCAGCGCCGCAGCCGAACTGCAGTTTGACGGCGAATTCGACCGTGTCTACGGTGCCGCACCTGGCCCCTTGGTGCTGCAAGACGGCGCCCACCGGCTCGAAATCAGCCAAAGCCCGGCCTGGGCCAACAGCGTGGTCTGGAACCCCGGGCGCGACAAATGCGCGGCCATGGCCGACGTGCTGCCTGACGGTTATTCCCACTTTCTGTGTGTGGAGGCAGCGCAAGTCTTGTTGCCCATTACCGTGGCGGCGGCTGCCCATTGGCAGGGCTGGCAGCGTTTTCAAGTGCTGCAGGACGCCTAACCATGCTGGCCAAACGCATCATCCCTTGCCTGGACGTGACCGGTGGGCGCGTCGTCAAAGGCGTGAACTTTGTCGAACTGCGCGACGCCGGTGATCCGGTGGAAATCGCCGCCCGCTACAACGAGCAGGGCGCCGATGAGCTGACTTTTCTCGACATCACCGCCACCAGCGACGCGCGCGACGTGATTTTGCACATCATCGAGGCCGTGGCTTCGCAGGTTTTTATCCCCCTCACAGTGGGTGGCGGTGTGCGCGTGGTGGACGATGTGCGCCGCTTGCTCAACGCCGGGGCCGACAAGGTGAGTTTCAACTCGGCGGCCATTGCCCGGCCCCAGGTGATTGAGGAAGCTGCGCACAAATACGGCGCCCAATGCATTGTGGTGGCGATTGACGCCAAGCGCCGTGTGGGCGAAGCGCTGCAACTGCGTGGGCCCGGTTGGGATGTGTTTAGCCACGGCGGACGCCAAAACACCGGCCTGGACGCGGTGGCGTGGGCCACCGAGATGGCGCGCCTGGGTGCGGGCGAGATTTTGCTCACCAGCATGGACCGCGACGGCACCAAGAGCGGCTTTGACCTGGAGCTGACACGCGCCGTGGCCGACGCGGTGCCGGTGCCGGTGATCGCCTCCGGCGGCGTAGGCACGCTCGACCACCTGGCCGACGGCGTGAGCATTGGCGGCGCCGATGCAGTGCTGGCGGCCAGCATTTTTCACTACGGCGAATTCACCGTGGGCCAGGCCAAAGCGCGCATGGCCGCGCGGGGCATTCCCGTGCGATTGGATTAACTATGGGTTGGCTGGACGAGATCAAATGGGACGCCCAGGGCCTGGTGCCCGCCATTGCGCAAGAGCAGGGCAGCAAAGACGTGCTGATGTTTGCCTGGATGAACCGCGAGGCGCTACAAAAAACCGCCGAACTCGGCCGCGCCGTCTATTTCAGCCGCTCGCGCAACAAGCTCTGGTTCAAGGGCGAAGAGTCCGGCCACGTGCAAGTGGTGCACGAAATCCGCGTCGATTGCGACGCCGACGTGGTGCTGCTGACCGTCTCCCAGCAAGGGCATACTCCCGGCATTGCCTGCCACACCGGGCGCCACAGCTGCTTTTTTAGCGTTCTCAAAGACGGCCAATGGCAGGCGGTAGATCCGGTGCTGAAAAATCCCGATTCCATTTACAAGTAAGCCCATGACCGCCCCAGCGCCTGCACTGAAACCCCTTTCCCAGGACGCCCTGGCGCGCCTGGCCGCCGTGATCGAAAGCCGCAAGGCTGCCAACGGGGGCGATCCCGGTGCCAGCTACGTGGCCCGCCTGTTGCACCAGGGCCCGGACGCCTTCCTGAAGAAAATCGGCGAAGAAGCCACCGAGGTGGTGATGGCCGCCAAAGACGCCGACCATGGGGGTGAGCGCACCAAGATCGTCTATGAAGTGGCGGATCTGTGGTTTCACTGTCTGATTGCGCTGGCGCATTACGACTTGTCGCCTTCTGATGTGGTGGCTGAACTCGAGCGCCGCGCTGGCACCAGCGGCATCGAAGAAAAGGCCTTGCGCAAGGCCTTGCTGCGCGACGCCCAGGGCGGCTGATCGTTCACTTTTCTTTTTTCGTCTTTTTCGTCTCATGAGCCATATTTCCCCGCACTACGCCAGCCACGCGCCCGACCACGACCCGAATTGCCTGTTTTGCAAGATCGTGGCCAAACAAATCCCGTCGCGCGCAGTGTTTGAGGATGAAGAGTTTTATGCCTTTCACGACATCGCGCCCTGGGCGCCGGTGCACTTCTTGCTGATCCCGAAACAGCACATTGCGTCTATGGCCCACATTACCCAGGACCATGCCAGCCTCATGGGGCGCATGATGGCGCTCGTGCCCCAACTTGCTTTGCAAGAAGGCTGCAATCCTTACCCCGAGGGCGGCTACCGCCTGGTGACCAACACCGGCGTCGAGGGCGGACAAGAGGTGCGCCACTTGCATTTCCATATCATGGGCGGTTCGCGCCCCTGGTTGCGCGGTTAAAGGCCGCATACCGACGCCGGTGCCGGGCGGCGACTAGAATTCTGCTTACTTATTAGGAGGAACGTATGGGTTTATCAACCACGCACCTGATCATATTTTTGGTCATCATCGTTGTGATTTTCGGTACCAAGAAACTGCGCAATATCGGCGCGGACCTCGGCGGCGCCGTCAAAGGTTTCAAGGACGGCATGAAAGACGGTGGTGAAAAGCCCGCTGACGCAGCGGCTCCGGCGCAGCAAGTCGCGGCTAACGCCCCGGCGGCCAAGGAAACGATTGACGTTGAAGCAAAAGCCAAGCACTGAATGTGTTTGGATGAACGCAGCGCCGTGCCAGGGATGGATGTTTAGTGTTTGATATTGGTGTGACCAAGCTTGCCATCGTCGGCGGCATTGCGCTGATCGTGATTGGCCCGGAAAAGCTGCCCGGTTTGGCCAAAACCCTGGGCACGCTGCTCGGACGGGCGCGCCGCTACGTGGCCGACGTGAAAGAAGAGGTCAACCGCTCGATTGACCTTGAAGAGCTGCGCAAAATGAAGGACACGATGGAAACCGCCGCGCAAGCGGTCGAAACCTCGATTCAAAGCAGCGCCGACGAGGTGCAGAAAACCTGGTCAGCTGCGACGTATTCGGGCCAGGAGGCGGTGCCCCTGCCTTACTACTCCGTTCACCAGCTGCCCAAAAAACGCTGGCGCTCCAAAATCAGCGCCACTCCCCACTGGTACAAAGCCCGCTCCGGCACCCGCACCAAGGCCCTGTCGGGCGCGGCCCGGGTGGCGCGCTTTCGGCCACCCAAAGTAAATCCATGAACGACGCCGGCTCCAAAGACGACGAACTCGCGGGCACCGAGCAACCGTTCGTACAGCACCTGTTTGAATTGCGCGACCGCTTGCTGCGCGCGATCTACGGCATTGCCGCCGTGTTCGCGGTGCTGGTGTTCTATCCGGGGCCGTCCAAGTTGTACGATTTGTTGGCCATGCCTTTGGTGCGTGCGCTGCCCGAGGGCTCCAAAATGATTGCGGTGGGCGTGGTGTCGCCCTTTTTGGTACCGATCAAAGTGTCGGTGATGGCGGCGATTGCCATGGCGCTCCCTTGGATCCTGTACCAGGTCTGGGCTTTTGTGGCGCCTGGCCTGTACAAGCACGAGAAAAAGCTGGTGCTGCCTCTGGTGGCGGCCAGCACGGTGTTGTTTTATGCCGGCGCGGCGTTTTGCTACTTTTTTGTCTTTGGTCAGGCTTTTCCAGCCATCCAGAAAATGGCGCCGGCTTCAGTCTCCGTCAGCCCTGATATTGAGGCCTATCTGGACTTCGTCATCACCATGTTTATTGCGTTTGGCGTGGCCTTTGAGGTGCCCATCGTGGTGGTGATCCTGGCGCGCATGAATGTGGTTACCGTGGCGCAACTCAAGGCGTTTCGCACCTACTTCATCGTAGCGGCGGCAGCGGTTGCGGGGCTGGTGACGCCGCCCGACCCGGTGTCCATGCTGGCGCTGCTGGTGCCGATGTGCATCTTGTATGAAATTGGCATCTGGGCGGCGCAAATCTTTATCCGACACACCCAGGCCCCTGACGCCGAACCGGCTGCGGCCGCCGAATCCTGAATCCGGCGGCCCGCGCGGACCAAGCCTGAAACGCGCCGTTTTTCAGCGGTTTGGCTTCTGCGGCCGGGGCCGCAGGCCCGGCGTGATAGCAAGCTGCAGGTTTTGTTTCTTGCGTTGCAGCGAAAACTGCACCGGCCCCCCAGGCTTGAGTGCCGCCACCTGGGCCAGTAACGCGCCCACGTCTTCGACCGGCTTGCCCGAGATGGCCACAATCACGTCGCCCGGCACCACACCTGCCTTGGATGCGGGGCCGCCTTGCAGCACGCCGGTGATGATCACGCCACTTTGCGCGGCCACGCCAAAGGTCTCGCGCAATTCCGGTGACAGGTCGTTGGGCTCCACGCCAATCCAACCGCGCGTGACTTGGCCGTCTTTCACGATGCCGTCGAGCACCTGTTTGGCCGTGGCCACCGGAATGGCAAAGCCAATGCCCAGGCTGCCACCGGTGCGCGAGTAAATGGCGGTATTGATGCCCAGCAAGTTGCCGTTGGCGTCGACCAGCGCGCCGCCCGAGTTGCCGGGGTTGATGGCTGCGTCGGTCTGGATGAAGTTCTCAAAGGTGTTGATGCCAAGCTGGTTGCGCCCCAAGGCGCTGACGATGCCACCGGTCACCGTCTGGCCCACGCCAAAGGGGTTGCCGATGGCCAGTACCTGGTCGCCCACCTGCAAGTCGTCCGAGTCCCCCAGCACCATGACCGGCAGGCGGTCGAGTTCGATTTTCAGCACCGCCAGGTCGCTGTCGGGGTCGGTGCCAATGACTTTGGCACGGGCGCGGCGGCGGTCGTTCAGAATCACTTCAATCAGGTCCGCGCCTTCGACCACGTGGTTGTTGGTCAGCACATAGCCGCTGGCGCTCACAATCACGCCGCTGCCCATGCCCGAGGCGCCGTCATTCTCGGCGTCAGATTCACCGTGGAACAAACCGGGCCACTGCTGCGGCGAGCGCGGCAGATGGCTGCTGGAATGGCTCACGTTGATGCTCACCACCGCTTTGGACGCTTTTTGTGCTGCCAGCCGAAAGCTGCCAGCTGGCACTTCGCCGCTGCGCAGCGCGGGCGCCTGCAGCAAGGCCACGGCACCTTCACCGCGTGGCGCCATCCAGGCAGGCTTGAGTGTTAACACCACAAAATAAGCCGCCAGTAGCACGGTGGTGCTTTGCGAAAACAGGAGCCAAACACGCTTCATGAAAGTCCGATCCGGTGGTGCATGCGCAGTCGGCGCTGCGAAGGCTTAAATTGTAGGTTGCGCCCCCGAGCCAGGTGCTGCGCCGGGTCATAGCTGCATGGGGGTCTGATAATGGCGCTTCGTCTGCAGCGGCGGCACAGGCGGCCTTGCCTGTTTGCCGCTGACGGAGTCTTTTTGACAGCCAAACCAAGCCTTGCGGCGCGACCATGAAGCACCATACCGACCTGTTAACCGCCTTTGATGCCATGCTCGAGCCTGCGCGCTTCAAGGACTACGGCCCCAACGGCCTGCAAGTCGAGGGCCGACGCCCGGTGCGCAAACTTGTCAGCGGTGTCACCGCCAGCCTGGCGCTGATTGAAGCGGCGGTGGCCCAGGACGCCGATGCGATCTTGGTGCACCACGGTCTTTTTTGGCGCGGCCACGACGGCTGCGTGACCGGCTGGATGCGCCAGCGCCTGGCGCTGCTGCTGGCGCACGATATCCATCTGTTCGCCTACCACCTGCCCCTGGACGCCCACCAGGAATGGGGCAATAACGCGCAGCTTGGCATGCGTCTGGGTCTGGCCGGGCAAACGCGCTTTGGCGAACAGCAACTGGGCTGGATGGGCGAGCCGACCCAGGGCAGTTTCGCCAACGCTGCCGCATTGGCCGCCCACGTGCAGTCCGTGCTGGGCCGCGCGGTGGTGCTGGTGGCGGGTAAACCCGGGCCGGTGCGGCGTATCGCCTGGTGCACCGGCGGGGCACAAGGCTACTTTGAAGCCGCCATCGCCGCCGGCGCCGAGGCCTTTATCACCGGCGAAATTTCCGAACCCCAGGCCCACTACGCCCGCGAATGCGGCGTGGCCTATATCGCCTGCGGCCACCATGCCAGCGAACGCTACGGTGTGCAGGCGGTGGCGCACCAGGTGGCGCTGCAGCTGGGGCTGGCGCACACCTTTATCGATATCGACAACCCGGCCTGAACGGCCCTGGCCCGACCCCACGCCGCCGGGACGTCCCTTTTTACTGCGCTTGCCTGATGACCATGACCTCTACCGTCCACGACTTGCCGATTGCCATCACCCTGGGTGACGCCGCTGGCATTGGCCCGGAAATCATCGCCAAGGCCTTTATGGCCGAGCCTGCGCTGCTGCGTTCCTGTTTTGTGGCGGGCGACGTGGCCACCATGCGCCGCGCGCTGGCGCTGGTGGCAGACTCTGGCGCGCCCGCGTGGCCGGTGGCGCAAATTGCGCACCCCACGGAGGTACTGCAGCTGCCGCCGCGCTGCTTGCCCGTGCTGCAGGTCGGAGCGCCCTTAGCGCCCGTGGCCATGGGCCAAGTCAGCGCGGTGGCGGGTGAATTTGCCGGGCGCTGCGTGACCTGGGCCGCCCAACAGGCACTGCAAGGTGAGATTTCGGCGCTGGTGACTGCGCCTTTGCACAAAGAGGCCTTGCACGCCGCCGGCGCGCCCTACAGCAACTACCCCGGCCATACCGAAATGCTGCAGGCGCTGGCCGCAGAGCACCTGCACACCACCGTGACGCAGCTGCCCGTGCGCATGATGCTGGCCAATGAGGAGTTGCGCACAGTGCTGGTCAGCATCCACCTGTCACTGCGCCAGGCGCTGGAGGCGGTGACCTTTGACAACGTGCTGCAGTCGCTCCTGATCACGCACCGCGCCCTGCAGGCGGTGCTGGGGCGGGCGCCGCGCATTGCGGTGGCGGGGATGAACCCCCATGCGGGCGAGGGCGGATTGTTTGGTGACGAAGAGATTCGCACCATTGCCCCGGCGATTGCCGCAGCGCGCGCCCGGGGCTGTGACGCCAGCGGCCCCTGGGCGCCAGACACCGTGTTCATGCGCGCCCGCGCGCGCCCCGGCGTAGCGTCGGAATTTGACGTGGTGCTGGCCATGTACCACGACCAGGGCCTGATTCCGGTGAAATACCTGGGCGTGGAGCAGGGCGTGAACGTCACCCTGGGTTTACCGCTGGTGCGCACCAGCCCGGACCATGGCACGGCTTTTGATATCGCCGGTTTGGGCCGCGCCGACCCAGCCAGCCTGATCGCCGCCGTGCGCATGGCGTGCCAATTGGCGGCTCCGGGGGCCTGAGGGGGCCCAAGAGCCGCACCATGGCGCGCCACGCGCTTGAGGCGGCCAGGCGCAGCACGGTGTGTCTTGGCGGTCAGCTACAATCCCGTGCTTCCCACGTAGTGATTTTTCCTGAGGATTCTCATGAGCGACACCCTCGTCGGCAACAAGCCGAACGACCCCAGCAAACGCACCTGGATCATTGCATCCTCCTGCGTTGGCATCGCAGGCGCTGCAGCAACCGCAGTGCCTTTTGTCAGTACTTTCCAGCCTTCCGAGCGCGCTAAAGCGGCCGGTGCGGCGGTTGAGGTGGATATTTCCGCTATCAAACCAGGCGAGAAAATCACCGTCGAGTGGCGTGGTAAGCCGGTTTGGGTGGTGCGTCGCACGCCCGAGCAGCTGGCAGCCCTGCCAACCCTGGACGGCGCATTGGCCGACCCGCAAAGCAAGCGCAAGCAAGACGAGTTCACGCCCGTGTATGCGCGCAATGTGGGTCGCTCCATCAAGCCCGAATTTTTTGTCGCCGTTGGCATTTGCACCCACTTGGGCTGCTCGCCATCGGACAAATTCCAGATCGGCGCCCAGGCTTCCCTGCCCGACGATTGGAAGGGCGGCTTTTTGTGCCCTTGCCATGGTTCGACCTTTGACATGGCCGGCCGCGTGTTCAAGAACAAGCCCGCGCCTGACAACCTCGAAATTCCGCCACATATGTACCTTTCCGACAGCAAGCTGCTGATCGGCGAAGACACCAAGGCCTGACCCCCGCCTCCGGAGCACACCATGGCTGAAATGAAAGAAATCTCCCCCAACGCGCCCGCTGGCGCCAAGCTGCTGAACTGGGTGGACAACCGTTTTCCCCTGAGCAAGCTCTACAACGAGCACATGGCCGATTACTACGCGCCAAAGAACTTCAACTTCTTCTACATCTTTGGTGCGCTGGCCACCTTGGTGCTGGTAATCCAGATCGTCACCGGTATTTTCCTAGTGATGCATTACAAGCCTGATGCCGCGCTGGCCTTTGGGTCGGTCGAATACATCATGCGCGACGTGCCGTGGGGCTGGTTGATCCGCTATATGCACTCCACGGGTGCTTCGGCCTTCTTCATCGTGGTTTACATGCACATGTTCCGCGGCCTGATTTACGGCAGCTACCGCAAGCCACGCGAGTTGGTCTGGCTGTTTGGTTGCGGAATTTTCTTGTGCCTGATGGCCGAGGCCTTCATGGGTTATCTGTTGCCTTGGGGCCAGATGAGCTACTGGGGCGCCCAGGTGATTGTGAATTTGTTTGCCGCTGTGCCCTTTGTCGGTCCCGACCTGGCTTTGCTGATTCGTGGCGATTACGTGGTCGGCGACGCCACCTTGAACCGTTTCTTCAGCTTCCACGTGATTGCAGTGCCTTTGGTGCTGCTGGGTTTGGTGGTGGCGCACATCATCGCTTTGCATGAAGTGGGCTCCAACAACCCCGACGGCGTGGAAATCAAAGCCACCAAGGGCGCTGACGGCCACCCGCTGGACGGCATTCCTTTCCATCCCTACTACACG
>CANFNE010000071.1 GCA_947448105.1 Burkholderiales bacterium | reverse complement strand
CCGAGTCAAAGCCCACGGCGCCCTTCAATCTGATGGTTCCCCGATCGCAATGCCCCAACTGTGCCGCACCTGTGCACTGGCACCAAAACATCCCGGTACTGAGTTACATCATTTTGCGCGGGCGCTGCGGCCAATGCCGCGCCCCGATAAGCCGACAGTACCCCCTTGTTGAGTTGGCCCCTGCGGCCCTGTTTGCGCTATGCGTTGCACGCTTTGGCGTCACCCTGATCGCTGGCGCCTGGTGTATTTTCGCTGCTGCCTTGCTGGTGCTGGCCGTCATTGACTGGGAAACCACCCTGCTGCCCGACGCCATCGTGCTGCCCCTGCTCTGGTTGGGGCTGATTGCCGCCGACGCCCACTGGACACAGGCGGCCTTGTCCGACGCCCTTTGGGGAGCTATTGGTGGCTACCTTTCCCTTTGGTCCGTTTACTGGGCCTTTAAGTGGGCCACCGGCAAAGAGGGCATGGGTTACGGCGACTTCAAGCTGTTTGCCTGCCTGGGCGCCTGGTTCGGCTGGCAACTGCTGATTCCGCTCATTCTGTTGTCGTCCGTCGTCGGTACGGTGGTGGGTTTGGCGCTTAAATTCGGTGGCGGCCTTCGCGCGGGTGGCTATATGCCGTTTGGACCTTTCTTGGCGGGCGCAGGTTTTGTCTGCCTGGCCTTGACCCCCGCGGCACTGCGTTCCGTGAGCGGCTTATGAGTCAGCGCAGTTTGCGACTTGGCGTGAGCGGCGGCATTGGCAGCGGCAAAAGCACCATCTGCCAGATTTTGGGACGCCAGGGCGCCAGCGTAATTGACGCTGACGCCATCTCGCGCGCCAGCACGGCGGCCGGAGGGTCTGCCATCGCCGCCGTCCGCGCGACCTTTGGTGCGGACTTCATCGACGCCACTGGCGCCATGGACCGCACGCACATGCGCCAACTGGTGTTTTCCGACCCGCAGGCACGCGCCCGACTAGAAGCCATCGTCCACCCGCTGATTGCCCAGGGGGTTGAGCGACAGGCCGCCGGGGCTGTGGCACAAGGCGTACGCTGCATCGTTTTTGACATCCCGCTGCTGGTGGAATCTCGGCATTGGCGCAAAAGCCTAGACCGGGTGCTGATTGTGGACTGCCAGGCGCAAACGCAGGTGGAAAGGGTGGCGCAGCGCAGCGGTCTGAGCCCGCCAGAGGTTCAAGCCATCATTGCGGCCCAAAGCACGCGTGCACAGCGCTTGCAGGCCGCCGACTACGTTATTTTTAATGAAGGCAAGGACTTGAGTGAAATCGAGCGCCAATTGAGGCAATTAGGGCCACAGTTCGGGCTATGATCCCCGCACTGGAAAATTGCGCGTGATCCTCTACGAATACCCGTTTAACGAAAGAATTCGCACTTATCTGCGTCTTGAGCAGCTATTTGAGCGGCTTTTCGCCCTTATTGACCGGCCCCACGAGCTCGATCACCACTTCGCACTGATCACTTTGTTCGAAATTTTGAGTGTCAGCGCCCGCGCGGAACTCAAAACCGATGTGCTCAAAGACCTGGAGCGCCAGCGCCAGATCATGTGCAACTTTCGTGGCAACCCGGATATTGCCGCCAATCTGCTTGAAAACCTGGTCGATCAGCTCAGCGCCTGCATTGAAGCACTCAACAGTGCTCCCAACAAGCTGGGGCGCTCACTCGAAGAGAACGAGTGGCTCAAAAGCCTGCGCAGCCGCACCAGCATTCCGGGCGGCACCTGCAATTTTGACCTGCCCGCCTATTACGCCTGGCAACACCATTCTTCCGAGCAGCGCCGCAGTGACCTGTGTGGCTGGGTGGAAACCCTGTTGCCCTTGTCCAACGCGATCAAGGCCTTGCTGGGATTGCTGCGAGATTCGGGCTCGCCCCAGAAAATCGTCGCCCTGGGTGGCCAGTTCCAACAAAACCTGCCCCAGGGCCGTACATTCCAGCTCTTGCGCCTGTCCCTGGATCCCGCTTTAGGCGCGATTCCGGAAATCAGCGCGAACCGCCTGGTGGCATCGATCCGCTTTGTGCACCAATCGGTGCATGACCGGGTGCAGGCCAACACCGCCGACATCGCTTTCGAGCTGACTTTGTGCTCCTGAAGGGGGCGTGATGTATGGCCAAGGAAGCCGTCAAACTGGTGAAATGCCCGGGCTGCCAAGGCCCCAGCGCCTATGCGCCGTCCAATGTGTACCGCCCGTTTTGCAGTGCACGCTGCAAAGGCGTGGACTTAGGGGCCTGGGCCAGCGAAGCCTTCCGGCTGCCGGCCGTGGACAAGCCCGATGACATGCAGCTTGAGCACGGGCCAGTGCATTAGCGCCTAAGGACGGTGCGCCTGATCAGCACGGCCCAGCCCCAAAGGGCTCAATCTTTCGCAGTTTCGGCCTCAGCCGCAAGCCATTCCAGCACCGGCACCGTCCCCGGCAAAACCGGGCTGACGCGCACCGGCAGCGTTTGCCATTGGGCAGATTGCTGCTCGCGCATCTGTAGCGCGCCACTCCAGCCAGTGACCTTGAAGAAATGCAGGCGCACCAGCGAATGCGGATAGTCCACCACTTCGACCTTCCACGCAGTAGCCGTGCTGACGGCAATGCCAAGCTCCTCCTGCAGTTCCCGGCACAAGGCGTCAAAAGTCGATTCGCCCGGCTCCACCTTACCGCCAGGGAACTCCCAGTAGCCTGCGTAAGGCTTGCCCGCCGGGCGGGAGGTGAGCAAAAAAGCGCCATCCTCGCGGAATAACACGCCCACAGCCACTTGCACCTCAGGGCGGTCCGCACCGCCGTGGCGGGCAACCTCAGGGTCAGCCACCCGCAACGAAGGCGTCATAAACCGGCGCTGAAGTCCAGCGCTTGGCGGCCGGCAAAATCTTTGGCAAACTGCCAGGCGACGCGGCCGCTGCGCGAACCGCGTTCCAGCGCCCAGACCAGCGCCTCGGGGCGCGACTGCGCTGCCAGCGCTGGGGACACGCCGAGCGCCTGGAGCCACTGGGCAACGATGTGCAGGTATTCATCCTGGGTAAACGGGTAGAAGCTCACCCAGAGGCCAAAACGCTCGGACAGCGAAATTTTTTCCTCTACGCCCTCGCCGGGATGCACCTCGCCACTTTCGGTATGCGTGTAGCTCAGGTTCTCGGACATGTATTCGGGCAAGAGATGGCGCCGGTTGCTGGTGGCGTAAATCAGCACGTTGGCCGAGGTGGCTGACACGGAGCCGTCCAGCACGGATTTGAGCGCTTTGTAGCCAGGCTCGCCTTGGTCAAAACTCAGGTCGTCGCAAAAAATCAAAAACTTCTCGGGCCGCTGGGCGACGATGTCGACGATGTCGGGCAAGTCGACCAGGTCTTCCTTGTCCACCTCAATCAGGCGAAGGCCTTGGTCGCTGTAGGTGTTCAGGCAGGCGCGCACCAAAGAGGACTTGCCGGTTCCACGTGCGCCGGTCAGCAACACGTTGTTGGCGGTGCGCCCCCCTACAAACTGCGCGGTGTTGCGGGCAATTTTTTCTTTTTGGACGTCGATTTCCTTGAGGTCGTCGAGCCGCATGGCACCGACCTGGCGCACCGGCACCAGATAGCCCTGACCGGAGACGCGCTTGCGGTACAAAAAAGCGATGGAGCTATTCCAGTCGGGCTGCTCAATATCCTGGCGCAGGGCCGACTCGACCCGCTCCATGAATTGCACAGCACGTGCCAGAAAGGGTGCAAATCGGTCGTCAGCCACGCGAATTTCCTTTTAAGACCGGTAGTCAGCGTTGATGGTGACGTAGTCGTGGCTCAGATCACAAGTCCAAACGGTGTGGCTGGCGCTGCCGCGGCCCAAGTCCACCCGCACCACAATTTCGCTCTGGCGCATGACGCGCTGGCCGTCCGCCTCTTGGTAGCTTGGATTGCGCCCGCCTTTGGTGGCCACGTGCACATCGTCCAAGAACAGTTCAATGCCGCCTTGGTCCAGATCGCCAATGCCCGCGTAGCCCACGGCCGCCAAAATGCGCCCGAGGTTGGGGTCGCTGGCAAAAAACGCGGTTTTGACCAAGGGCGAGTGCGCGATGGCGTAAGCCACCTTGCTGCATTCCTGCGAGCTAGCGCCGCCGTCGATTTGCACGGTGATGAACTTGGTGGCACCCTCGCCGTCACGCACGATGGCGTGGGCCAGCTTCTGCGCTACACCCAATAGGGCGGCAAACAGGGCCTGGCCTTCGGGGCTGCTCAGGGAATCAATGCGCGCGTGGCCGGCCTGGTGGGTGGCGACCACCACCAGCGAGTCGTTGGTCGAGGTGTCGCCGTCCACGGTCACGCAGTTGAAGGATTGCTGGGCCAGCGCCAGCGCCAAGGGCTGCATCAAATCGGGATGCACGCAGGCGTCGGTAGCGATAAAACCCAGCATGGTGGCCATATTGGGGCGGATCATGCCCGCGCCCTTGCTGATGCCGGTGACGCTGACGGTCTTGCCGCCTATGTGCGTTTGTGTGCCAAAGGCCTTGGGCACGGTATCGGTGGTCATGATGCCCTCGGCCGCCTGCAGCCAGCGGTCGGCGTGGGCCGCAGCGATGGCATTGTCCAGCGCGGCGATGATGCGCTCGCTGGGCAGCGGCTCCATGATCACGCCGGTCGAAAACGGCAGCACTTGGCTGGCGTCAATCTGCAAACGCTGGGCCAACGCGGCGCAGGTGGCACGCGCGCGGGCCAAGCCGTCGGCGCCGGTGCCCGCGTTGGCGTTGCCGGTGTTGATGACCATGGCCCGGACCTCTGCACCCTGGGCGAAGTTCTGCTGGCAGATTTGCACCGGTGCCGCGCAAAAGCGGTTGGTGGTGAAGACACCACCCACGCTGCTCCCGGCATCGAGCAGAAACACGGACACGTCTTTGCGGCCTTGCTTGCGTACGCCGGCTTCGACGACGCCAATGCGCACACCGGCAATCGGGAACAAGGTGGAAGGGTCAGGTGCGGGCAGGTTGACGGGCATGGTGCGATCTCAGGCGAGTTTTCCGTGGCATTGCTTGTATTTTTTGCCGCTGCCGCAGGGACAGGGCTCGTTACGGCCCACGCGTAAAAACGCTTGGGCATCGCCACCGGGCGCCACTGCGGCGGCTTCGGTGGTTTGCGTCTCGCCGGTCTCGGTGGGCGCGGTATAGGTGACGTTGCTGATGTTCTCGCCGCGTGCCTCTAGCGCCTGTGCGGCCTCGTCGAGCTGTTCGCTGGACTGGATGCGCACCGTCATCAGGGTTTTGGTCACTTCGTTTTTGACAGCGTCGAGCATCTGGCCAAACAGCTCAAAAGCCTCGCGCTTGTATTCCTGCTTGGGCTGCTTTTGGGCGTAGCCGCGCAAATGGATGCCCTGGCGCAAATAGTCCAGCGAACTCAGGTGGTCGCGCCACTGGGTGTCGATGGTTTGCAAAAGCACCATGCGCTCAAAGTGGGTAAAGCTCTCGGCGCCCACTTGTTCGATCTTTTGCGCAAAAGAGGCGTTGGCGGCCTCGGTCACGGCGTTCAAGATGTCGTCGTCGGTGATCGACTGGGCGGCCGCAATGGTGCCAGCCAGGTCAAGCTCAATGCGCCATTCGTCGGCCAGCAGCTTTTGCAGGCCCACAATGTCCCACTGCTCTTCCACTGACTCGTGCGGTACATAGGCGCGCACCAGGTCCTGGAAGGTGCCTTCGCGCAGGGAGCGAATCTGGGCATTGAGGTCTTGCGCATCCAAAATTGCGTTGCGCTGCTGGTAAATCACTTTGCGCTGGTCGTTGGACACGTCGTCGTATTCGAGCAGCTGCTTGCGCATGTCAAAGTTGCGCGCCTCGACCTTGCGCTGGGCGCTCTCGATGCTGCGGGTGACGATGCCCGCCTCAATCGCCTCGCCCTCGGGCATTTTGAGGCGCTCCATGATGGCCTTGACCCGGTCGCCGGCAAAAATGCGCATCAAACTGTCGTCCAGGCTCAGGTAAAAGCGCGATGAGCCTGGGTCACCCTGGCGGCCAGAGCGGCCCCGCAGCTGGTTGTCAATACGGCGCGACTCGTGGCGCTCGGTGGCGATGATGCGCAAGCCACCCAGGGCGGTGATCACATCGTGGTCGGTCTTCCACTGGGCCTTGATCGCTGCCACTTTGTCACTTTTGGCGGCATCACTCAGGCTTTCATCGGTCTGCACCTCTTGCACCGCTTTTTCGATGTTGCCGCCCAGCACGATATCGGTGCCCCGGCCAGCCATATTGGTGGCGATGGTGATCATCTTGGCACGGCCGGCCTGGGCCACGATATCGGCCTCGCGGGCGTGCTGCTTGGCGTTGAGCACCTGGTGCGGCAGGCCGGCTTTGACCAGGAGCTCGGCGATGATTTCCGAGTTTTCGATGGACGTGGTGCCCACCAACACCGGCTGGCCCCGCTCGTAACACTCGCGGATGTCGTCAATGGCGGCCACGTATTTTTCTTGCGTGGTCTTGTAGACGCGGTCGAGCTGGTCTTCGCGGCGGCTTTGGCGGTTGGGCGGAATGACCACGGTTTCCAGGCCATAAATTTCCTGGAACTCGTAGGCTTCGGTATCGGCCGTGCCGGTCATACCCGAGAGCTTGCCGTAAAGGCGGAAGTAGTTTTGGAAAGTGATGGACGCCAGGGTCTGGTTTTCTGCCTGGATGGACACGCCTTCTTTGGCCTCGACCGCCTGGTGCAGGCCGTCGCTCCAGCGCCGCCCGGTCATCAGGCGCCCGGTAAATTCGTCCACGATGACGATTTCACCCTCTTGCACCACGTAATGCTGGTCGCGGTGGAACAGGTGGTTGGCCCGCAGCGCCGCATACAGGTGGTGCATCAGCGTGATGTTGGCGGGGTCGTACAAGGAGGAGCCCGCAGGGATGAGGCCCAGGCCTGCGAGCAGTTTTTCCGCGCTCTCGTGCCCGTCTTCGGTCAGCACGATTTGCTGGGACTTTTCGTCCACTGTGAAGTCGCCGGGGGTGATAACGCCCTCGCCGGTGCGCAAATCGAGTTCGCCTTCCTGGCGCTTGAGGGCGGGCACCACCGTGTTGATGGCGATGTAGAGCTCGGTGTGGTCTTCGGCCTGGCCGCTGATGATGAGCGGCGTACGGGCCTCGTCAATCAGGATGGAGTCCACCTCGTCGACGATGGCAAAGTTCAGGCCGCGCTGGACCCGGTCTTTGGCCTCGTAGACCATGTTGTCGCGCAGGTAATCAAAGCCGTATTCGTTGTTGGTGCCATAGGTGATGTCGGCGCGGTAGGCGGCTTGCTTATCCTCGCGCGGCACGTTGGGGGTGTTGATGCCCACCGTCAAGCCCAGGAACTCGTACAACTGGCCCATCCAGCGCGCGTCGCGGCTGGCCAGGTAATCGTTGACCGTAACCACGTGCACGCCCTTGCCGGTGAGCGCATTGAGGTAGACCGGCAAGGTGGCGGTGAGCGTTTTGCCCTCGCCGGTGCCCATTTCCGAAATTTTTCCGTGGTGCAAGGACATGCCACCGAGCATTTGCACGTCGAAGTGGCGCATTTTCATGACGCGCTTAGAGCCTTCGCGCACCACCGCAAAGGCCTCTGGCAGGATGGCGTCCAGACTCTCGCCTGCCGCAACCCGCGCCTGAAACTCCGCCGTTTTGGCCTTGAGCGCCTCGTCCGTCAAGCCTTCATAAGCCGACTCCATGGCGTTGATACGCGCCACGGTAGCGCGGTACTGCTTCAGCAAACGGTCGTTGCGGCTTCCAAAGAGCTTGGTCAGGAATGTAAATGGCATGGGTACGAGACCGGCCTGCAACCCCTGGGGGTCACAGAACAGCGCAGTCCTTTTGGTGGTCGGTATTCAAGGTGATGGCAGCGAAGCGGGCCACTCGCCCGCAGGCAAGCGGTCTGTCGCTACCAATAAGGGGCGGATTTTAACGTTGCGCGGTGCGCGAAGCCGGGCCTGCGCCCATGCGCAGGAATTTCTGCGGATCCTGCGACACGCCGCGCACCAGCACCTCAAAATGCAGGTGCGGCCCGGTGGATCTACCGGTGTTGCCGACTTCGGCAATTTTTTGTCCGCGCTTGATCAAATCGCCTTTTTTTACAAAGCTGCGTGAAACGTGCGCATAGCGGGTCAGAAGATCGTTACCGTGATCGACTTCGATCAGGTTCCCGTACTGTGGGTGAACCTCTTGCGCCACGACCACGCCACCGGCAGCTGAGTAAATTGGGGTTCCCACATCGGCCGGGAAATCCAAGCCTTGGTGCAAGGCCGAAAGGCCCGTGAACGGGTCAATACGCCAGCCAAAGCCCGAACCAACGCCCACGTCCGGCACGGGAGACCGGGTAGGAATCATCATTTTCTTGATTTTTTGCTCAAACAGGCGCGACTCAATCACGGTCATTACATCGTTGCGCTGGCTGGTCGTCTGTTCGATCTGCTGCAAGGTCGCTTCGAGCTCCTGCATCGTCATGTCACGCCCGAGCACCAGCTTGCCGCCCTGCCCCGGCGACACCTTGACGGCTGCCGGATCCAGGCCAGCCAGCCCGGACACCCGCTCAGCCAGGGATTCCATTTGCAGCAGTTTGGCTTGCATCTCGCCCATGCGTTTGGCCATGAGCTCGATGTTTTCGCGCATATAGCGGTCGCGCTGGTCGAATTCGTCCTTCACCACCAGACGCATCACGGAGCTGATGACCGGCCAACCGTCGCGCGCGCCTTTGAGCAAAATCCAGTGGTAAATACCGGCCGAAATAAGCGCCACTGTCAGAAACAAAGCAGCCAATGTGGCAGTCAGCGCCGGGCCCTTGATTTGCAGCACGTAGCTTTTCGACAGGCGTGGATCCGTGATAATCAATTGCATGCGCGCAGTCCCATAATGAATAACCCAAGCCGCCCGTCCCGGTCCTGGACCGTGTTGCAAGCCACCCAACAATCCCCGACTTTAGCGCGATTGGCCGAACTGGCTGCCGATTCCACCGCGCGCTTGCACTGCATCGCCCCGCTTTTACCCCCTGCCCTGCGCAAAAGCGTCAAAGCCGGCCCGGTCGAGGATGCGGTCTGGTGCCTGGTCGTGGACAACAACGCGGTGGCGTCCAAACTGCGCCAATTGCTGCCTGCCCTGATGGCGCAACTGCGAATCAAAGGCTGGGCTGTGACTGAAATCCGTCTCAAGGTCAGCCGCGAAACTTGAGCGCAAGGCGGCCTGCGCCAGGGCTCAATTTCCAACGCCAATCAATACAACCGTTTTCCCGCCATTGACACTTAGTTCGATCTCCAGCGGCAAGGCTCCCCTCGGAATCGCGGAGGCACTGAAGGCGTTGAGGTTGGGGTCGAATTTCAACCATTCAGGCAAGGGCGTGCCGTCGGCCGAAGATGCAAGCACGACGGCCTCGGGTGCGCTGGTGGAGCCATTGGAGACGATAGTGGGGGGGAGTCCGAATCCGAACCCGGTGTTGGACGACATTACCTCCTTGGGCACTTCCACCACGATGGCACCCTGCTGCGACGCCGAAGGCGCACGAAGAACACGGATAGCACTATTGGGAAGAAGGATCTTGTCACCCAACGCTGTGGACGCGCTTGGCACGTTGGCGTCAGCCGCTGGCGCTGTGGTGCCCGCTACGGCATCTTTGTATCCAACCGTTTCATCAGGCCGATCCGCATTCAGCACGATGGTAGGGGTACGTGACGACAAACCAATGGTGGGTGGTACCGGCCCGGCACGCATTGACGACGGCAGGGACAAACTCGGGTTCGCTGCGGTAAGCACCAAGGCACCGAAGTCACTTCCGGAGGCGACTGGGATGATATCTGCGCTCAAACCGCTTTGCTGTACCAAGGTGTAGTTGGCCGCATCGGTTCCGCTAATCGTGTTTCCACTTACCGTGACCGACTTGTCGGTGCCTGCGTATTTGTCGGCGAAGGCGCCCACCGCCGTGCCGCTTAAGGTGACCGTGTCGCTTCCCAAGGCGGTGATTGCGGCGGTGCCGCCCAGGGTGGCTGCAGTTGTGGCGTCGTAGGTCTTGCTCACTGCGGTTAGGCCTGCGACGGTCAAGCTGGTTTGCGTGATGTTCGCACTCAAACCTGTTTGTTGAACCAAGGCGTAGTTGGTGGCGTCAGCGCCACTGATGG
>CANFNE010000070.1 GCA_947448105.1 Burkholderiales bacterium | reverse complement strand
TGTAAATGACTTCAATGCCATTGACGTTGAGTACGATTTTTTGAGCGTCCATATTTTTTGCCTTCACCAATCCTCAGCACCAGCACCGGGTACCGCGCCGCGCTGAGGATTGGCGGCTCCGAAGAGCCACCAGCGCCGTCAAATTACGACTGGCAATCCGCCGGGGTGCGCGGTGTTAGCTTTTTGTCGGCCGCGTATTTGGCCGCTTGTGCTTTGACCATGGGCTTGATGATTTGCTCGTCGCCCTGCATCCAGTCGGACGTGATGTTCCACGCCTTGCCGTCCCAGGTATGGATACGCGCCCAGGACGCGCCCATGTGGTCGGCGCACGAGGTGCTGATGGGGCGCAACACGCCACCAAAGCCCAACGCATCAAGCTTGGCTTGCGTCAGGTTCAGGTTTTCCAGGCCCCAGCGCACTTGTTCGCCGGTCATGACCTTGCCTTTGCCAAAACGCTCTTGGGCAGCACGGATGCCTTCAACCGTCAGCATCGCGCTCATGGCGCCGCGCAGGTACAGCACCTGGCCGACTTCTTCCTTAGGGCCGGTTCCCTGGCCCTTGGCGTGCAGCGTGGCCAAGGCTTCCTTGGTTACTTTGGCGTTGAAGTCAGCGCTGCTTTGCAGCACCACCGAGTTGTAGCCCTTGGCGCCCGCGCCTACGTCTTGCACATCAGGCTCAGCACCCGACCACCACACGCCGTACATTTTTTCGCGGGGGTAGCCGGTGGCTTGCGCCTCTTTGAGGGCGGTGGAATTCATCACGCCAAAGCCCCACAAAATCGTGTAATCCGGGCGTGACTGGCGCACCTGCAGCCAGGTGGCTTTTTGTTCCACACCAGGTGCGGTCACGGGCAGGAGTTGCAGCTCAAAACCATGGGATTGGGCGCGCTCTTGCAAAATCGGCAGCGACTCTTTTCCAAACGGGCTGTCGTGGTAGACCAAGGCAATCTTTTTGCCCTTGAGCTTGTCCAAGCCACCTTCGCGCTTGCCAATGGCCTGGATGATCACGTCACCCGCCACCCAGTAGTTGCCAGCCAGGGGGAAGTTCCATTTGAAGACGGTGCCGTCCGCACTCTCGCTGCGGCCATAGCCCAGGGTCACGATTGGGATTTTGTCGCCGGGGGCTTTTTCGGTGATGGCAAAGGTGGCGCCGGTAGACCACGGCTGGATGACGGAGGCGCCACCGTTTTTACCCTTCAGGCGCTCATAGCACTCCACGCTGCGCGCAGTGTCGTAGCCGGTTTCGCATTCTTCAAACAAAATCTTGACGCCGTTGACGCCGCCGCGCGCGTTGACCAGTTTGTAGTAGTCCATGGTGCCGTTGGCAATGGGGATGCCGTTGGGCGCATACGGGCCGGTACGGTAGGACAGCACGGGAATGTACTGTTCCTTGTTTTGGGCCAAGGCGCTGCCCGCCAGCAAGGCGGAGGCGCCAACGGCGGCCAGCACACTGGACAGCGCGAATTTACGAAGCTTCATGGGTTTCTCCTGTTAATTAGTAGGGAAGCGCGGGGAAAAAAACAAATCTTCAATGGGGGAAGGGCCAGAGGCGCAGCTTTTGCTTGGCCACCGACCAGAGCTTGGCCAGACCGTGGGGCTCCACAATCAGGAACCAGACGATCAGCCCCCCAAAGACCATCAACTCGGCATGCGACATGCCCGCCGTAGACACCTCAACCCCCACCAGGCCTGCGGCCACTGGCAGAAACTGGCTCAAAAAGATGGGCAGCAACACAATAAAGGCCGCGCCAAAAAAACTGCCCATGATGGAGCCCATGCCGCCAATGATCACCATGAACAAGAGCTTGAAAGACTGGTCCACCGAAAACGCCGCCGGTTCCCAGGCGCCCAGGTAAATAAATGCCCACAAGGCACCGGCCACACCCACAATAAAAGAACTCACAGCAAACGCGCTGAGCTTGGCAAACATAGGCCGGATGCCAATCACGGCGGCGGCCACGTCCATGTCGCGAATCGCCATCCACTCGCGCCCCACCGCGCCACGCACCAGGTTTTTGGCCAGCAAAGCAATCACGGCCAGCATGACCAGGCAAAAAACGTATTTAGACAGCGGTGTGTCCAGCGCAACACCAAAGACCTGCAAATTGGACACCGACACCGAACCCGACGTGGAGTAGTTGGTAAACCATTGGATGCGCAAGAACATCCAGTCTGCAAAGAACTGGGCCGCCAGCGTGGCCACCGCCAGGTACAGGCCCTTGACGCGCAGGCTGGGCAGCCCAAACAAGATACCAAACAGCATGGCGCACACACCGCCCAACACCAAGGCCAGCACCAGCGGCATGCCGTCAATGCGGACGAAGAAGTTGTAGGCGCTGTAGGCCCCCACCGCCATAAAGGCGCCCGAACCCAGCGAGATCTGGCCGCAATACCCCACCAAGATATTCACGCCAATGGCCGCCAGCGAAAAAATCAAAAAGGGAATCAAGATGTTGGTGAGCCAATACTCGCTGGCCACCGCTGGCACCACGGCAAAGGCAAGGGCCAGCACCGCCAACAGCGCTGCGCGGTCTTGCGCAATGGGCAGGATCTGCTGGTCCGCCCGGTAGGTGGTTTTGAATTGGCCGTTTTCTCTGTAAAACATGTCGTATCCTCAAACGCGGTCAATTATTTTTTCGCCGAACAGTCCTTGGGGACGGATCAGCAAAAAGCCCAGGGCCAGCACATAGGCAAACCAGATCTCGATACCGCCGCCCACCATGGGCCCGATGTAGACCTCGGAGAGTTTTTCGCCCACCCCAATGATCAGGCCGCCCACGATGGCGCCGGGCACCGATGTCAGGCCACCCAGAATCACCACCGGCAAGGCGCGCAGTGCCACAGTGGTCAGTGAAAACTGCACGCCCAGCTTGCTGCCCCAAATCATGCCGGCCACCAGCGCCACCACGCCCGCCACGCACCACACAATCACCCAGATGCGGTTCAAGGGAATGCCAATGCTTTGTGCCGCCTGGTGGTCATCGGCCACTGCGCGCAGGGCGCGACCGGTAGCGGTCTTTTGGAAGAACAGGCTGAGCAAGGCCACCAGCGCCGCCGCAATGAGGGCGGCGTACAGGTCTTCCTTGTTGATCAGGATGCCGCCGTCAAAGGTTTTCTCCAGAATCATCATCGGGTCTTTGGGCATGCCGATGTCGATCTTGTAGATGTTGCTGCCAAACAGGGACTGGCCCAGCCCTTCCAGGAAATAGGCAATACCCAAGGTGGCCATCAACAACGTGGTGCCCTCTTGGTTGACCAGGTGGCGCAGCACCAGGCGCTCAATCACCCAGGCCACGGCAAACATCACCAGACCGGCGCCGACAAAGGCCAGGAAATTGGCCAACACCGGGTCCGCGATGCCCAGCACAGCGGGAATCCATTCCGCCAAGCGGGCCATGGCCAGCGCAGCAAACAGCACCATGGCGCCCTGGGCAAAGTTGAACACGCCCGAAGCTTTGTAAATCAGCACAAAGCCCAGCGCCACCAGCGAATACAGCATGCCGGCCATCAGGCCGCCCAGCAGTGTTTCAAGAAAAAATGCCATGTTCAAGTTCCTTATTCAGTCGCCGCCGGGCCGCCCCAAGGCGACTGGGCCCCCTTGGGGGGCAGCGCATTACACGAAGTGAAAAGCGTGGGGGCCATATCAGTGTGAAGTGCCAAGGTAGGCACTGATCACGTCTTCGTTATTGCGCACTTCGTCGGGCGTGCCGTCGCCAATTTTTTTGCCGTAATCGAGCACCACCACGCGGTCAGATATGTCCATCACCACGCCCATGTCGTGCTCGATCAGCACCACGGTGGTTCCGAACTCGTCGTTCACGTCGAGCACAAAGCGGCACATGTCCTGCTTTTCTTCCACGTTCATGCCAGCCATGGGTTCGTCCAGCAGCAGCACCTGCGGCTCCATGGCCAAGGCACGCCCTAAGTCCACGCGCTTTTGCAGGCCGTAGGGCAACTGACCCACCGGCGTTTTGCGGTAGGCCTGGATTTCCAGAAAGTCGATGATGCGTTCGACCGCCTCGCGGTGCATGATTTCTTCGCGCTCGGCCGGGCCTATGCGCAGCGCCTGCAGCAAGATGTTGCTTTTGATCTTGAGGTTGCGCCCGGACATGATGTTGTCGAGAACGCTCATGCCCTTGAACAAGGCCAGGTTCTGAAAAGTGCGCCCTATGCCCATGCTTGCCACCTGGTGGCTGTCCATGTGGCTGAAGGTCTGACCGCGAAACGTAATGGAGCCGTGCTGCGGCGTGTACACACCGTTGATGCAGTTGAGCATGGAGCTCTTGCCCGCACCGTTGGGTCCGATGATGGCGCGGATTTCATGCTCGCGCACATTGAAAGAAATATCGGTCAGCGCCTTGACGCCGCCAAAGGCGAGCGAGATGTTCTTGACGTCCAAAATGACGTCGCCGATTTTTTTGGCGCCAGGCGCCACCGTGACCGCTTGGGGCGTGTTGCTGGGTGTCATGCTGCGGCTTTCACAGGGGCAAAGGTTTTGGCGTCGTCGATGCGCAAGGTGGCGCTGACGCTGCCGGTACGGCCATCTTCAAACTTGACCTGGGTTTCAATGAACTGCTGGGTCTTGCCCTGGTACAAGGCGTCGATCAGCACCTGGTATTTGTCGGCAATAAAGCCCCGGCGCACCTTGTTGGTTCGGGTGAGTTCACCGTCGTCGGCGTCAAGCTCTTTGTGCAGCACCAAGAAACGGCTCACCTGGCTGCCTGCGAGCAGCGTGTCTTGGCTCAGGTCGGCATTGACTTGCGCCACGCAGTCCTTGATCAGCTGGTAGACCTCGGGCTTTTGCGCCAGGTCGGTGTAGCCGGCATAAGGAAGATTGCGGCGCTCGGCCCAGTTACCCACGGCGTCAAAGTCGATGTTGATCAGCACGCACACGCGGTCGCGGCCGTCGCCATAGGCCACCACTTCCTTGATCTGCGGAAAAAACTTGAGCTTGTTCTCGACGTACTTGGGTGCAAACAGCGCGCCGTCAAATGCGCCGCCCTTGACGCGCCCTACGTCTTTCACGCGGTCGATGATCTTGAGGTGACCGTGGGCGTCAATAAAGCCCGCGTCGCTGGTGTGGTACCAGCCGTCCGCCGTCAGCACCTCGGCGGTGGCTTCGGGGTTTTTGTAGTACTCGCGCAGCAAACCGGGCGATTTGACCAAGATTTCGCCGTTATCGGCCACCTTAATCTCCACCCCGGCGCAAGGCACACCCACGGTGTCGGCGCGGGCCTCGTGGTCGGGCTGCAGGCATACAAAAACGGCGGTTTCGGTAGAACCATAGAGTTGCTTGAGGTTGATGCCAATCGAGCGGTAAAAACTGAACAAATCCGGCCCGATGGCTTCGCCCGCGGTATAGGCCACACGCACCCGGCTAAAACCCAGGTTGTTGCGCAAAGGGCCGTAGACCAGCACATTGCCCAGCGCGTACAAGGCGCGGTCCACAAGCCCCACCGACTTGCCGTCCATCAGGTTCGGCCCCACCCGTTTGGCCACGGCCATGCATGCCTCAAACATTTTGCGTTTGAGGGCAGAGGCGTCTTCCATGCGGATCATCACGCTGGTCAGCAGGCCTTCAAACACGCGCGGCGGCGCAAAGTAATAGGTCGGGCCAATTTCCTTGAGGTCGATGGTGGCGGTGGCCGCCGACTCGGGGCAGTTCACGACGTAGCCGCAGCTCAGCCATTGCGAGTAACTGAAGATGTTTTGCCCAATCCAGGCCACCGGCATATACGCCAGCACTTCTTCGGCGCTGCTCAGGTGGTCAAAGTCGGCGCCTGCGCGGGCGCGGTTGAGCAAAGAGTCGTGCGTGTGCACCACGCCTTTTGGATTGCCCGTGGTGCCCGAGGTAAAAAACATGGCGCCCACGTCGGTAGAACGGGTGGCAGCTACCGCTTCACGGAAAAAAGCCGGGTGGGCTGCGGCAAAAGCCGCGCCGTCTTCCTGCAACTGGTCCATGGAACGCAGGCCGGGTGCATCGTAGTTGCGCAGGCCGCGCGGGTCGTCATAGTAAATATGGGCCAACTGGGGCGCGCTTTCCTGCACTTCAAGCAGCTTGTCCACCTGCTCCTGGTCTTCGGCAAAAGCAAAACGCACTTCGGCGTTGACGATGGGAAACACGCATTCGGCAGCGGCCGCGTCTTGGTACAAGGGCACCGGAATGCCGCCGAGCGACTGCACCGCCAGCATGGTGGCGTACAGGCGGGGGCGGTTGGCACCCACCACGATCATGTGGTCGCCTTGGCGCAGCCCGGCCTGGTGCAGGCCGCCCGCGAGTTGTTCCACCATCACAGCCAGATCAGCCCATGTCAGGGTCTGCCAAATGCCGTATTCCTTTTCACGCATGGCCGCAGCCGTGGGCCGCTGGCTTGCGTGTTGCAATAAAAGTTGCGGAAAAGTCGTTTGCATCCCAAATCCTTATGACCAGCAAAAGCCCCCATGCCTGCGCACAGAGGCGTTGATAGGCGCTGATGGTAGAACTGCATTTGACGCCAGGTTGTCATTCGGACGACAATTGAGCCGGCAATGAACTAGGTGTTTTCCCTTCACTTTCTGCTAACTGACAGCACAAAGGCAAAAAAACGCCTTGCCTTACACGCATTTGACAAACCAGCTTCCTTCCATCGCCCCATGTCCCCTGACACCAGCCTGCACCAACGCCGCCGACCGCTCACCCACGCAGAGCTCGAAGCCATTCCCTGGATCCACCTGCTCAAGCCCGACGAGCGCCAGCGCGCCGCCGAAGACCTGAAAGTCGCCGACGCCAGTCCCGGCGACACCTTGTGCCGCACCGGCCGGCCCGCCACCTACTGGTTTGGGGTGATTGACGGCCTGCTGAAAATGAGCACCGACAACGCCCAGGGCCAAACCATGACCTACACCGGCATTCCCCCGGGCGGCTGGTTTGGCGAAGGCACGGCGCTCAAGCGCGAGGCCTACCGCTACAACATCCAGGCCTTGCGCGCCAGCCGCGTGGCCGGCCTGCATGTGGACACTTTCCACTGGCTGCTCGACCACTCCATTGGCTTTAACCGCTTTGTGATGAACCAGCTCAACGAGCGCCTGGGCCAGTTCATTGCCGCGCGAGAGATCGACCGCATGAACAACCCCGACGCCCGCGTGGCCCGCAGCCTGGCCGCGCTGTTCAACCCGGTGCTCTACCCCGGGGTGGGCGAAGTGCTGCGCATTACCCAGCAGGAACTGGCCTATTTGATCGGACTGTCGCGCCAACGCGTAAACGAGGCGTTGACGGCGCTGGCGGCGCAGGGCTCGATCCGGGTGGAATACGGCGGCTTGCGCGTGCTGGACCTGGCGGCGCTGCGCTCGCAGGTGCAGCCGCGCTAGGCGCGACAATACCGCCCTGCGCCACGGGCTGGCGCCGAACGGCTTCAATCCGCTGCCGCATCCCAATTTACTACTTCATGTCAGACACCACTCCCAAAAAACCCCTGCTTTCCGTGCCGGTCAAGGCCTTTCAGCGCGCCGCCCCGCCGCCGCGCCCAGCCGTAGCCGCCGTGGCGCCCGTACCCTCGCCTGCCGCCGCGCGCGTGGCCACCCGCAGCCGCGCGCCCATTCCCATGGGCCAAACCAATACCGCAGCCATCGGCGCCAACGGCACGCTGCGCCTGAACAAGCGCATGGCCGAACTCGGTCTGGCCTCGCGCCGCGAAGCCGACGACTGGATTGGCAAAGGCTGGGTCAAGGTCGATGGCCGGGTGGCCGAAATGGGCATGCAGGTGGCGCCCGACGTCAAGATCGAAATCGACAAGCTGGCCAAGGGCCAGCAGGCCAATCTGGTCACGGTGCTGATCAACAAGCCCCTGGGCCTGGTCAGCGGCCAGGCCGAAGACGGCCACGAGCCCGCCATCACCCTGGTGCAGCCGCACAACCGCTGGACCGAGGACAACGCGCGTTTCTTCTTCCACGGCAGCCAGCTCAAAAGCCTGGTGCCCGCCGGGCGCTTGGACATTGATTCCACCGGCCTGTTGGTACTCACCCAAGACGGGCGGGTGGCGCGCCAGCTGATTGGCGAAGACGCGGTGATGGAAAAAGAATACCTGGTGCGCGTGGTTTACACCGGCGTGCTCAACACCGCAGCGGCCACCTCAGCGGCGGCTACCTACGGCGGCAAGATCCAGCAACTCAGCCGCATTGACGACGACGACCCCATCAGCGCCGACGTGCAGTCGGTGTTTCCGCCCGAAAAACTGCAGCTGCTGCGCCACGGCCTGTCCTTGGACGGCCAGGCGCTCAAGCACGCCAAAGTGGAATGGCAAAACCCCGAGCAGCTGCGCTTTGTGCTGCACGAAGGCAAAAAACGCCAGATCCGGCGCATGTGCGAGCAAGTGGGCCTGAAAGTGGTGGGCCTCAAGCGCGTGCGCATCGGCAACGTGATGCTGGGCAATTTGCCGGTAGGCCAGTGGCGCTACCTGGCGCCGCACGAGCGGTTTTAACGGTTTCAGCGGTGTTGAACGCCGCCCACAGGCGCCGGGCTCTTGAAAAGACCACGCCCATCCCCAAGTCAAAGCGGGCCCTTAGGGCGCGCACCGTTTGATTTTTCTTTTGTTATTTGAACTGCCATGACCAAACAAACCCTCAATTTCCAGGCCGAAGTGGCGCAACTGCTGCACCTCGTCACCCATTCGCTGTATTCCAACAAAGAGATTTTCCTGCGCGAACTCATCTCCAACGCCTCGGATGCCTGCGACAAGCTGCGCTTTGAGGCGATCAATGCGCCCGCGCTGTTTGAAGGCGACTCCGAACTCAAAATCCGCGTCACCTTTGACAAAGACGCCAAGACGCTGACCATCACCGACAACGGTATTGGCCTGAGCCAGCAAGAGGCCATCGACAACCTGGGCACGATTGCCAAGAGCGGCACCAAAGACTTTGTCAGCAAACTCAGCGGCGACCAAAAGGCCGACTCGCAGCTTATTGGCCAGTTTGGCGTGGGCTTTTACTCGGGCTTTATCGTGGCTGACAAGATCACGGTGGAATCACGCCGTGCCGGTTTGCACGCGGCTGAAGGCGTGCGCTGGGTGAGCGACGGCGGCGCCAGTGGCGGCGGCGCCTTCGAAGTCGAAACGATTAACCGCGAACACCGGGGCACCAGCGTGACCCTGCACCTGCGCGACGACGCACACGACTACGCCCAGGCCTGGAAGGTCAAAGGCATCATCAGCAAATATTCTGACCACATCAGCCTGCCCATCCAGATGGAAAAGGAAGAATGGAAAGACGGCGCGCTGATTGATCCCAACGACGAAAAAGGCGGCCGCGAACCCGGCGCCATGGTCAAAACCGGCGAATGGGAAACCGTCAACAAGGCCAACGCCATCTGGGCGCGCGCCAAGAAAGACATCAGCCAAGAGCAATACGACGACTTCTACAAGCAAATCAGCCACGACATGGAAGCGCCGCTGGCCCACACGCACAACCGGGTGGAAGGCAGCACCGAATACACCCAGTTGCTCTACATCCCCGGCAAAGCGCCCATGGACTTGTACAACCGCGAAAAAACCGCCGGTATCAAGCTGTATGTGAAGCGCGTGTTCATCATGGACGACGCCGAGGCGCTCATGCCCAACTACCTGCGCTTTGTCAAAGGCGTGGTGGATTCGGCCGATTTGCCCCTGAACGTGAGCCGTGAGTTGCTGCAAGAAAGCCGTGACGTCAAAGCCATCCGCGAAGGCTGCACCAAGCGCGTCTTGGGCATGCTGGAAGACCTGGCCAAACACGACAAGGCGCCCGAAGCCGCCGCCAATGGCGTGACCGACGTGGTGTCTGAAGAAGACAAAGCGCAGGTGGGCAAGTACAGCAAGTTCTACGCAGAATTTGGCGCTGTGCTCAAAGAAGGCATGGGCGAGGACTACGCCAACAAAGACCGCCTGGCCAAGCTGCTGCGCTTTGCGTCCACCACCACCGACACCGTGAGCGTGTCGCTGGCGGACTACAAAGCCCGCATGAAAGAAGGCCAAGAGGCCATCTACTACATCACGGCCGACAACCTGGCCGCTGCCAAAAACAGCCCACAGCTCGAAGTGTTCAAGAAAAAAGGCATTGAAGTCCTGCTCATGACCGACCGCGTGGACGAGTGGGCGCTGAACTACCTGACCGACTTTGACGACACGCCCCTGCAAAGCGTGGCCAAAGGCGCCGTA
>CANFNE010000069.1 GCA_947448105.1 Burkholderiales bacterium | reverse complement strand
CGCATCGGCTCGGGCCTCTTGATCCAGACTGCCGACAACCACACGCTCACGTTGGCCGACCTGCGGGTCGTCACCACCGTGCAACCCACGGCGGCGCAGTTGCAAGACATGCTCTTTGCCTGGACGGTGGCCAAGTACGTCAAGTCCAACGCCATCGTGTTCTGCCAGGACGGCCAGACCCGTGGTGTGGGCGCCGGCCAAATGAGCCGCCTGGACTCGGCCCGCATTGCCAGTATCAAGGCCGAACACGCTGGCCTGACGCTTGCAGGCACCGTGGTGGCCAGCGATGCCTTTTTCCCGTTCCGGGACGGCTTGGACGTGGTGGTGGACGCGGGTGCCACCTGCATCATCCAGCCCGGCGGCAGCATGCGTGACGACGAGGTCGTGGCTGCGGCCAACGAGCGCGGAGTAGCCATGGTTTACACCGGCGTGCGCCACTTCCGCCATTAAACGGCGGACCAAGCGCCCGTTTGCTGGCGCCTCTCAATCATGAAAAAGCCCTCCTAGGAGGGCTTTTTCATTACCGGGTCAAAGCCTTAGTTCACCATCACCAGCTTGCCCATCACCCCGCGCGAGCCCATGTGGGCATAGGCGGCTTTCAGGTCTGCCATGGGCATGGTGCGGTCGATCACCGGCTTGATCTTGCCCTGGCCGTACCACTGCGCCAGCTCGGCCATGGCCGCAGCGCTGGTCTTGGGTTCGCGCTTGGCAAAGTCGCCCCAGAACACGCCCACGATGGACGCGCCCTTGAGCAGCGCCAGGTTGAAGGGAAGGGCGGGAATGGGGCCTGCGGCAAAGCCGACCACCAGGTAGCGCCCGCGCCAGGCAATCGAGCGGAAAGCCGGTTCCGCAAAGTCGCCGCCCACCGGGTCGTAAATCACGTCCGGGCCCTTGCCATTGGTGAGCGCCTTGATGGCATCGCGCAGGTTTTCGGTGCTGTAGTTGATGGTGGCGTCCGCGCCAATGGATTTGCACAGCGCGCATTTTTCGTCGGTAGACGCCGCTGCAATCACGTGCGCACCTGCGGCTTTGGCAATCTGGATGGCCGAGGTGCCCACGCCGCCCGCGGCGCCCAACACCAGTACGGTTTCACCGGCCTTGAGTGCGGCGCGGTCGATCAGCGCGTGGTGCGAGGTGGCGTAAATCATGATGAAGGCCGCCGCGTCCACCATCGGAAAACCTGCAGGCAGCGGCATGCACAGGGCGGCTGGCGCAATCGTGTGGCTGCCAAAGCCGCCGGTCCCGCTCAGACAAGCCACGGCCTGGCCCACTTTGATGTGGGTCACGCCTTCGCCCACCGCTTGCACGGTGCCTGCATATTCTGAACCCGGCACAAAGGGCAGGGCGGGTTTCATCTGGTATTTGTTTTGCACGATCAGCAGATCGGGGAAATTCAGGCTGGCGGCCTTGATTTCTATCAGCACCTCACCCGCTTTGGGCGTGGGCGTGGGCAGTTCGGTCCAGGTCAGGGCGTCAACGCCCACGGGGTTTTCACATAGCCAAGCGTGCATCGCATCAGTCTCCAAAAAATGTAGGGCCATCATAGAGGTGCGGGCCCTGGCTGCCCCGGGGCCATCTGTCTCAGGTGTGACCCCGGGCAGTGCGCACACCTACAATTGCCGCTCACTCCAAGCGCTTATGAAAATCCTCATTTCCAACGACGACGGCTACCAGGCGCCCGGCCTGCTGGCACTGTTCAACGCCCTCAAAGACGTGGCCGAGGTGGAAGTCATCGCCCCAGAGCACAACAACAGCGCCAAGTCCAACGCACTCACCCTGAATGCGCCTTTGTACGTGCACCGGGGCGCCAACGGTTTTCGTTATGTGAACGGCACGCCGGCCGACTGCGTGCATATTGCGCTTTCAGGTTTGCTGGACTACCGGCCAGACCTGGTGGTCTCGGGCATCAACAACGGTGCCAACATGGGTGACGACACCATTTATTCGGGCACCGTGGGTGCGGCCATGGAAGGCTACTTGTTTGGCATCCCAGCCATTGCCTTTTCGCAGGTGCACAAGGACTGGCTGGAGATCGAGTCCGCTGCCCGCAAGGCGCGCGACCTGGTGCTGTCCATGGCGCAGCACCAGATGCTGGGCACCGCACCCTGGCTGCTGAACGTGAACATTCCCAACCTGCCGTATGCGCAGATCGGCCCGACCAAGCTCTGCCGCCTTGGAAAGCGCCACGCCGCCGAACCGGTGATCCAGCAGCTTAGCCCGCGCGGCGAGACCATGTACTGGATCGGTGCCGCCGGCCCGGCCAAGGACGACGCCGAAGGCACGGACTTCCATGCCACCACGCAGGGCCATATGTCGATCACGCCGCTCAAAATCGACCTGACCGACCACCTGAGCCTGGACGCCTGGTCGCAAACTGCTGCGATTTTTGCCACGCCCGGCAGCCCCAACCCCGCATGAAGCAACGGCCCACGTTCCCGGCGCGCATAGACAGCAGCGTCAGTGCTGCAAAGCCCAAAGCGCCGATGGCCATCAACCTGCCGCAGGGCCTGGGCATGGACTCGGTGGCGGTACGCCAGCGCATGGTGCAAAAGCTCGCCAGCCAAGGCCTGAGCGACCCGCGTGTGCTCGCCGCCATGGGTCGGGTCGAGCGCCACCGCTTTGTGGACAGCGCGCTGGTCAACCAGGCCTACGAAGACACCAGCCTGCCCATTGGTCTGGGCCAAACCATCTCTAAGCCGGGTGTGGTTTCGCGCATGATTGAACTCTTGTGCCAGTCCACCGAAGGCAAACTGGGCCGGGTGCTCGAAATCGGCACCGGCTGCGGCTACCAGGCTGCGGTACTGAGTGAAGTGGCCACCGAGGTCTATTCCATCGAGCGGCTGCGTGGCCTGCACGACAAGGCGCGTGAAAACTTGCGCTTTTTGCGCCTGGCCAATTTGCACCTGCTTTTGGGCGACGGCATGCTGGGTTACGCCCAGGGCGCGCCCTATGCCGCCATCATCGCGGCTGCGGGAGGCGATGCCCTTCCCACCGCTTGGACTGACCAGCTCGCGGTGGGGGGCCGCTTGGTGGCGCCTGTGGCCCAGCGTGCTTCGGGAGCCGTGGGTGGCGTAACCGCCCAGGCGCTGGTGGTGGTGGACAAAACCAGCCAGGGCCTGCGCCAGACCATTCTGGAAGCGGTGCACTTTGTGCCCCTAAAATCCGGCTTGGCGTAAATAATACAAATGGGAATGGATGTGATGTCAATAAGCCTGCTTCGGTTGGGTGCCCTGTCGGCGGCGGTGTGCGTGTTGGCATTGGCAGCGTGCAGCTCCAAACCGGGTTTGCGCGCGCCGGTAGAAGACCGGGGCCGCACTGCCCCGCATGTGCCCGCAGCAAGCCCCGCGCCCGCCCCGGTGGTTGACGCTTCCAAGGTATCTGCGGCGCCAGCGCTCGACCCCAACGCCGGCAAGCCCGGCTACTACACCGTCAAACAAGGCGACACCCTGATCCGCATCGGCCTGGAATCGGGCCAAAGCCACCGCGATATTGCGCGCTGGAACGCGCTGGAAAATCCCAACCGCATCGAAATCGGCCAGGTCTTGCGCGTGGCGCCGCCCGAAGAGGCGGTTGCAGCCAAACCGGTGGCCGTGGCCAAAGTCACCTCTACCGCGCTGCCGCCAGCGGGCGCTGCGTCGGCTCCAGCCAAAGCCGCATCGGCCCCTGCGCCCACGCCTGCGCCCAATAACGCCAATTCCAATACGGAAGACGACATCAGCTTTGCATGGCCGTCCAAGGGCGAGGTGCTCGATGGCTTTGACGAGTCCAAAAACCGAAAGGGCGTGGACATTGGCGGCGCCAGTGGCGACGCGGTGTTGGCGGCAGCCGACGGCAAGGTGGTCTACGCCGATGCCGGCCTGCGCGGCTACGGCAAGCTCATCATCCTCAAGCACAACAGCATGTACCTCACGGCCTATGCCCACAACCAAACCCTGCTGGTCAAAGAGGACCAAATGGTGAAAAAAGGCCAAAAAATCGCCGAGATGGGCAATACCGATGCCGACCGCGTCAAGCTGCACTTTGAGGTGCGCAAGCAGGGCAAACCGGTCGACCCGTCCAAGTACTTGCCCGCGCGCTGACCTGAGACAATCGGGGCATGCAAGATGCCCCACTTTCTGAACCCGCTACCGCCGCCGCCTTGCCCGAAGGCTGGCTGGCCGTCAAATCCCTCGATCTTGAAGCCCAGGGCGTCGCCCACCGCAGCGACGGCAAAGTGGTTTTCATTGACGGCGCGCTCCCCTTTGAGGTAGTCAGCGCCCATATCCACCGCAGCAAAAGCAGTTTCGAGAAGGGCACGCTCACTGAAATCCACGTCGAGTCGTCCCAGCGCGTGCGCCCGGCTTGCCCGCATTTCGGCCTGCAGCCAAATTCTTGCGGCGGCTGCAAGATGCAGCACCTGCACGCCAGCGCCCAAGTGGCGGTCAAGCAGCGGGTGTTGGAGGACAACCTCTGGCACATCGGCAAGGTCAAGCCCGAAACTGTGATGCGCCCGATCGAGGGCCCGACCTGGGGCTACCGCTACCGGGCGCGCCTGTCGGTGCGCTTTGTGCGCAAAAAAGGCGCTGTGTTGATTGGCTTTCACGAGCGCAAAAGCCACTTTGTGGCCGATATCAAAGAGTGCCATGTGCTCGCCCCCCATGTGAGCGCCATGCTGCTGCCGCTGCGCGCGCTGGTGGCTTCCATGGACGCGGTCGAGCAACTGCCGCAAATTGAGCTGGCGGTAGGCGACATGGCCGACACGGCTGTCGGCGCCGCGCAGGGCGACGTGACCGCGCTGGTGCTGCGCCATATGGTGGCCTTGAGTGACGGTGACCTGGCCAAGCTGCGCGACTTTGCTGCGGCCCACCCCGGTGTGCAATGGTGGCTGCAGGCCAAGGGCCCGGACACCATCGTGCGCCTGGACGAGCTGCCGGGACACGCCACCGGGCAACTGGCCTACCGGCTGCCGCAATACGGCATCACCATGCCGTTTCGCCCCACCGATTTCACCCAGGTGAATCCGCACATCAACCGCGTGCTGGTGTCGCGCGCCTTGGGCCTCTTAAAGGTGCAGCCGTCCGAGCGCGTGATTGACTGGTTTTGCGGCCTGGGCAATTTCACCCTGCCGCTGGCCACGCAAGCGCGTGAAGTGCTGGGGATTGAGGGCGCCGAGTCGCTGGTGGCGCGTTCGCGTGACAACCTGGCGCTCAACGCAGCCCGCGTTGGTGCGCCCAAACTTGCCCCCACCACCTTTGCCGCACGCAACCTGTTTGAGATGACGCCGGCCTTGCTGATGGCCGACGGCAGTGCCGACAAATGGCTTGTTGATCCGCCACGCGAAGGCGCTTTTGCCCTGGTGCAAGCGTTGGCGGAGTTGCACGCTACGCCCGAGTTGCGCCAAGACTGGACGCCGCCCCAGCGCATCGTCTACGTCAGCTGCAACCCCGCCACCTTGGCGCGCGACGCCGGTGTGTTGGTGGAGCAGGCCGGCTACCGTTGCACGGCGGCCGGCGTGGTGAATATGTTTCCGCACACGGCGCACGTGGAAAGCATTGCGGTGTTTGAGCGGGTGTAAACCCGCGCCGTTGCCAAACGGCAGCCCACAAAAAAGGCCCTCGCGGGCCTTTTTATTTGGGGTAGCCGGTCGCTTATTCGCGCTCGCCGCCAAAAATGCCCAACAGCGCCAAGAGGCTTTGGAACACATTGATGATGTCCAGGTACAGCGCCAGCGTGGCGGAGATGTAGTTGGTCTCGCCGCCGTCGATGATTTGCTTGATGTCATACAGCATGTAGGCGCTGAAAATGCCGATCGCCACCATGGACATCACCAGCATGCCAGTGGACGAGCCGACAAACATATTGATGACGCTGCCCACCAGCAGAACGATGGTGCCAACAAACAGCCACTGGCCCATACCGGAAATATCGCGCTTGATGACGGACGCCACACTGGCCATCAGGAAAAACACGCCCGCCGTGCCGCCGAACGCGGTCATGATCAGTTCGGGGCCGTTCTTGAAGCCCAGGGTGGACTCAATCAGGCGCGACAGCATCAAGCCCATAAAGAAGGTGAAACCCAGCAGCACGGGCACACCAGTGGCCGAATTCTTGGTTTTTTCGATGGCGTAAATGAAGCCAAAGGCGCCGCCCAGGAACAGCACCAGCCCCAGGCCGCCGCTGAAAACCTGGCCCAGCCCCAAGGCCACGCCCATCCAGGCGCCCAGAACGGTCGGAACCAAACTCAGTGACAAAAGCCAGTAGGTGTTGCGCAGCACTTTGTTGCGTTCTTGCGCCGACAGGCCGTAGCCCGCGCTGTAGTCCGTCATTGTTGCGTGTTCATTCATGGTCAAACTCCTTGAAAACCTGGATAGCAGGTGGGCGGATTTTAGGCATTTGCAAGGGCTGTTCCCAATTAGTGCCGTGTTTGCCCTGATTTTGTCTGGGGTTGGCCAAGCGGTGCGGTGTTTTGGACACCTGCTGCGAGCGGGTATGCTCGCGCGTCCCCTATTTTTTTGAGCCTTAAAGTATGAAAAACAAACTCTTTCTCGAACTCGCCGACATCAAGGCCATTGCCGCTGCTGCCGAGGCCGAAGCCCTGGCCCACGCCTGGGCGGTGACCATTGCCATCGTGGACGACGGCGGCAATTTGCTGTGGCTGCAGCGCCTGGACGGCGCTGCGCCCATCTCCGCCCTGATTGCACCGTCCAAAGCGCGCACCTCGGCCATTGGCCGGCGCGAAACCAAGATGTACGAAGACATGGTTAACGGCGGACGCTTTTCGTTTTTGAGCGCCCCTACGCTCGACGGCATGTTGGAGGGCGGTGTGCCCATCATGAAAGACGGCCAGTGCCTGGGCGCAGTAGGCGTGAGCGGCGTCAAATCGAGCGAAGACGCGCAAATTGCACGCGCCGGTTTGGCCGCGTTGGGCCTGTAAGCCTGTTGCGTCAATAGACCAGCCGTTCGGGGTGCAACTCCTGCAATATGGTGGTTGCAATTTCCTCGATCGACTTGGTCGTGGTCGATAGCCAGCGGATGCCCGCGCGGCGCATCATGGTTTCGGCCTCGCTCACCTCCATGCGGCAGTTCGCGAGGGACGCGTACTTGGAGTCGGGGCGCCGCTCATTGCGGATTTCACTCAGGCGCTCGGCCTGAATGGTTAAGCCAAAAATCTTTTTCTTGTGCGCCAAGAGCGCGGCGGGTAACTGGCGGCGTTCAAAATCTTCTGGGATCAGCGGGTAGTTGGACGCTTTGAGGCCATATTGCATGGCCAGATAAAGCGAGGTTGGTGTTTTGCCGCTGCGGCTCACGCCCACCAAAATCACGTCGGATTGCTCCAAGTCGCGGTTGCTTTGGCCGTCGTCGTGCGCCAGTGAAAAGTTGATCGCCTCAATCCTGTCGTGGTATTCCTGGCTTTTGCTGGCGTCGCTAAAGCGCCCAATGCGGTGGTTGGACTTCAGGTTGAGTTCTTGCTCCAGCGGGTGCACAAACATGCCAAACATGTCCAGCAGCATGCCCTGGCAGCCCGCCTGAATGACCTGTAGCACCTCCATATTCACCAGCGTGGTGAAAACAATCGGCTTGGCGCCGTCCACCACGCCTGCGTGGTTGATTTGGCGCACCACCTGGTGGGCCTTGTCCACGGTGTCGATAAAGGGCATGCGGTTGTGGCGCGCCTTGGTTTCAAATTGGGCCAGGATCGCGTTGCCAAAAGTCTCGGCGGTGATGCCGGTACCGTCGGACACAAAAAATACGCTGCGTTGGGACATGGTGGGGGACTTGCAAGAAAGTGGTTGGGGCGCCGGCTTGTTGCGCTTTGGCCCATGGGCACCATTGTGGGCCAAGTTGCATGTGGCCCCCGTTCTTTTGCCCTGCGCGCGGGGCCGCGTCCTACAATTCGCGCTGTGGCCCGCCCGGGTGACAAAGCCAGACCGCCAAAACCACAAATTCAAAAGGCACACCGTTTTGCCCCCACTTGCCCGCCGCCACCGCCACCCTCAGCGCCCGCATGGGCCCCAGGCCTGGCCCGATTTTTAACTTTGGAGTCTTGTCATGTCTGAACTTTTTAGCGACACCGATTGGGTCGTGCCTTTTGAGCACCTGCGCATGAGCGACGTCGAGTCTGTGGGTGGCATGAACGCCAGCCTGGGCGAGATGATTTCCCAGTTGCCCCAGGGCGTGAAAGTGCCCACCGGTTTTGCCACCACGGCGCATGCGTTTCGTGCCTTTTTGGCCTACCAGGACCTGAGTGGCCGCATCAATGCGCGCCTGAGTGCCCTTGATATCGAGGACGTGCGCGCCCTGGCCGTGGCCGGGGCTGAGATCCGCGCCATGGTGGAAGTGCAGCCTTTCCCGGCGGATCTGGAGCAGGGCATCCGCAGCGCGTTTGCGACGCTCAGCGCAGGCAACCCGGCGGCGTCTTTTGCCGTGCGCTCGTCTGCCACCGCCGAAGACCTGCCTGACGCCTCGTTCGCCGGTCAGCAAGAAACGTTTTTGAACGTGGTCGGCATCGAAGACGTGCTGCACAAAATCCGCGAGGTATTTGCCTCGCTCTACAACGACCGCGCCATCAGCTACCGGGTGCACAAGGGCTTTGCCCACGAACATGTGGCTTTGAGCGCCGGTATCCAGCGCATGGTGCGCTCGGACCTGGGTGCGGCAGGTGTCATGTTCACCATCGACACGGAATCGGGTTTTTCGGATGTGGTGTTTATTACCTCGAGCTACGGCCTGGGTGAAACCGTGGTGCAGGGCGCGGTGAACCCCGACGAGTTTTACGTGCACAAGCCTATGCTGCGCGCGGGCAAGCGCGCGGTGATCCGCCGCAGCCTGGGCTCCAAGCTGCTGCAAATGGAATTCACCAGCCTGCAAGAACAAGCCGCTGGCGCCAAACTGGTTAAAACCACCGACGTGCCCCCCGAGTTGCGCAACCGCTATTCGCTGACCGACGCCGACGTGGAGCAGCTCGCCCGCTACGCGCTGGTGATTGAGGACCATTACGGCCGCCCCATGGATATCGAATGGGGCAAAGACGGCATCGACGGCGAGCTCTACATCTTGCAAGCGCGCCCCGAGACCGTCAAAAGCCAGGCGGCCAATGCGGTGGAATACCGCTACAAGCTCAAAGGCCGCGCGGCGGTGCTGGTCGAAGGCCGCGCCATTGGCCAAAAAATCGGCACCGGCCCGGTGCGCATCGTCCACCACATCAGCGAAATGGACACGGTGCAAGCCGGTGACGTGCTGGTGACCGACATGACCGACCCCAACTGGGAGCCGGTTATGAAGCGGGCATCGGCCATCGTGACCAACCGCGGCGGGCGCACCTGCCACGCCGCCATCATTGCGCGCGAGTTGGGCATTCCAGCCGTGGTCGGCTGCGGCCACGCCACCGAGGCACTCAAAGAAGGCATGCTGGTCACAGTGAGCTGCGCCGAGGGTGACACCGGCTTTATTTACGACGGATTGCTCGAGACCGAAGTCTCTGAAGTCCAGCGCGGTCGGATGCCCGAGATTCCCGTCAAGATCATGATGAACGTGGGTAATCCCCAGCTCGCTTTTGACTTTTGCCAGTTGCCCAACCAGGGCGTGGGCCTGGCGCGCTTGGAGTTCATCATCAACAACAACATCGGCGTGCACCCCAAAGCGATTCTGGACTACCCCAATATCGACGCCGACCTGAAAAAAGCGGTCGAGTCGGTGGCGCGCGGCCATGCATCGCCCCGGGCGTTCTATGTAGACCGCGTGGCCGAGGGCGTGGCCACCATTGCTGCGGCTTTCTGGCCCAAGCCGGTGATCGTGCGCCTGTCGGACTTCAAGAGCAACGAATACCGCAAGCTCATTGGCGGCAGCCGCTACGAGCCCGAAGAAGAAAACCCCATGCTCGGTTTCCGGGGCGCTGCGCGCTACGTGAGTGCGGATTTTGGTGAAGCCTTCGCCATGGAGTGCGAAGCCTTGAAGCGCGTGCGCAAAGACATGGGTCTGGACAATGTGCAGGTCATGGTGCCTTTTGTGCGTACCTTGGAGCAGGCCCGCAAGGTGACCGAGCTGCTGGCGCGCCACGGCCTGGAGCGCGGACGCGACGGCCTCAAGCTCATCATGATGTGCGAGATTCCGAGCAACGCGATTCTGGCAACTGAGTTTTTGGCCTACTTTGACGGTTTCTCGATTGGCTCGAACGACCTGACCCAGCTCACCCTGG
>CANFNE010000068.1 GCA_947448105.1 Burkholderiales bacterium | reverse complement strand
CGGCAAGCCGCCCACGTTGTGGTGGCTTTTGATGGTGACGGCTTTTTTGCTTTTGGCGCCGCCGCTCTCGATCACATCAGGGTAAATCGTGCCTTGGGCGAGGAAGGTAGCGCCCTTGTGCCCACCGCCAGCGGCTTTGAGCTTGGCGGCTTGTTCCTTAAAGACGTCCACAAATAAGCCGCCAATGATCTTGCGCTTGGCCTCGGGCTCGCTCACACCGGCCAGCTTGCCCAGAAACAGCTCGCTGGCGTCCACGCGGATCACCTTGGCGTGCAGCTTGCCGACGAACATTTCCATCACCATGTCGCCCTCGTTCAGGCGCAGCAAGCCGTGGTCCACAAACACGCAGGTGAGCTGGTCGCCAATCGCGCGGTGAATGAGTGCCGCCGCCACGGATGAATCCACGCCGCCGGACAGGCCCAAAATCACCTCCTCATTGCCCACTTGCGCGCGGATTTTGGCTACCGCATCGGCCACGTGGTCGCGCATCACCCAGTCGGGGCGGGCCGCGCAGATGTCGAGCACAAAGCGGTTCAAAAGCGCCTGGCCTTGCACCGTGTGCGTGACTTCGGGGTGGAATTGCACGCCATAGAAATGCCGCGCCTCGTCGGCCATACCGGCAATCGGGCAACTCGGCGTGCTGGCCATGAGTTTGAAGCCGGGCGGCAAGGCGGTAACTTTGTCGCCGTGGCTCATCCAGACCTTGAGCATGCCGTGGCCCTCGGGCGTGGTGATGTCGGCAATGTCCTTGAGCAAAGCGGTGTGACCATGGGCGCGCACCTCTGCGTAGCCAAATTCGCGGGTGTGGCCGCCTTCGACCTTGCCGCCGAGCTGCTGCGCCATGGTTTGCATGCCGTAGCAAATCCCCAGCACCGGCACGCCCAGCGCAAATACAGCCACAGGAGCGCTGTCGGTGCTGTCCTCATAAACGCTGGCGTGGCTGCCCGACAGGATTACGCCTTTGAGCGTGCCGTCCGCCGCATAAGCCTGCACCCATTCGTCCGTCACATCACACGGATGCACCTCGCAATACACATGCGCCTCGCGCACCCGCCGGGCGATCAACTGGGTGACCTGGGAGCCGAAATCGAGAATGAGAATTTTGGAATGCTGCATGCAAATAGGAAGGAAGATTAGAAAGAGGAGTTGTCGGCAGCCGCAAGCATTGCCCGCACGCTGTCAATAAGCGCTGGAAGACGGTCATGCACCACCGCTTGAACGGTGACTGCATCGATATCTCCCAGGTAGTTGTGAACCAATATATTGCGAAAGCCACTGATTTCCCGCCAAGGGATGCTTGGAAACTGCGACTTCAAGCCATCGGGCAGCATTTGAGTCGCTTCCGACAATGTTTGTAGATTGCGCAGCGTGGCGTCATAAAGCACTTCGTCTTGGGTCAAGTCGCCGCGAGCCTGAATGCGCTCAATCCTCGCAGCCACATCCAGAATATGCAGCGCGTAGGCTTGCCACGACTTGCTCACAGGGCAACCGCTTCAGCCAAAATTTGTGCCTTGATATGGGGGTTTAGTTCGTGCTCGGGCACAAGGTCAACTTTGCGGCATACGGCATCCGCCAAGCCTTGCGCAAGCGCCAACCGCTGGCCAAACAGGTCATAACCACGCGGCAACTCCACCAAAAAATCAATATCACTGTCGGGCGTCTCTTCGCCGCGGGCCACAGAGCCAAACACCCGCAAGCGGCTCGCACCAAACTGCGCAGCGATGCTATTGAGGCGCATGTTCATCTGGTGGAGCTGGTCAAGTAGCACGGTGGATTGCCTTGAAAATGCTGATTCAACAACGATGCTTTGCGTTATCTCGGGCCAAACTCAAGAGGCAAAGCAATAAACGTGTTCGATACTTTTGCTCTGCATCACTCCGCCCGGTAGTTCGGCGCTTCTTTGGTGATTTGCACGTCGTGCACATGGCTCTCGCGGATGCCGGCGGTGGTGATTTCCACAAACTCCGCTTTTTCCTGCATGTCGGCGATGGTGGCGCAGCCGCAGTAACCCATGCTGGCGCGAATGCCGCCCGACATCTGAAAGATGATGGCGACCATGGAGCCCTTGTAGGGCACGCGGCCTTCGATGCCTTCGGGCACCAGCTTGTCGGCGTTGGGGTTGCCGGTGCTCGACTCCTGAAAATAGCGGTCGGCGCTGCCTTGCTGCATGGCGCCGATACTGCCCATGCCACGGTAGCTCTTGTAGCTGCGACCCTGGTACAAAATCACTTCGCCCGGCGCCTCTTCGGTGCCGGCAAACATGCTGCCCATCATGACCGTGCCCGCGCCTGCGGCCAGGGCTTTGGCAATGTCGCCGCTGTAGCGGATGCCGCCGTCGGCAATCAAGGGCACGCCGGTGCCGCGCAGCGCCATGGCCACACTGTCGATGGCCATGATTTGGGGCACGCCCACGCCCGCGACGATGCGGGTGGTGCAAATCGACCCCGGGCCAATACCGACCTTGACCGCGTCCGCCCCGGCTTCGACCAGCGCCAAAGCGGCCGCACCGGTGGCAATATTGCCGCCAATCACGTCCACTTGCGGGAAATTCTTCTTGACCCAGCGCACGCGCTCAATGACGCCGTGGCTGTGGCCATGCGCGGTGTCCACCACGATGGCGTCCACACCGGCGTTGACCAAGGCTTCTACGCGCTCTTCGGTGCCCTCGCCCACGCCCACGGCAGCGCCCACGCGCAATTTGCCAAAGGCGTCGCGCGCAGCGTTGGGAAAGCTGGTTTGCTTGGTGATGTCCTTCACGGTAATCAGGCCCTTGAGTTCAAAGGCGTCGTTGACCACCAGCAGGCGCTCTAGCTTGTATTTGTTGAGCAGCGCCTTGGCCTCAATCAGCGTGGTGCCGTCTGGAACCGTGATGAGCTTTTCGCGCGGCGTCATGATGGCGCTGACCGGCAGGTCGTAGCGCGTCTCAAAGCGCAAATCGCGCCCAGTGACGATGCCTACCACCCGACCGGCGTCGCAGACCGGAAAGCCCGATACGCCAAGTTGCTCGGACAAGGCCATGACCTGGCGCACCGTGAATTGGGGGGTAATGACGACCGGGTCGCGCAACACGCCGCTCTCGTAGCGCTTGACTTTGGCCACTTGCGCGGCTTGTTCTGCAGCGCTGAGGTTTTTGTGAACGATGCCGATGCCGCCTTCTTGTGCGATGGCAATCGCAAGGCGGGCCTCTGTCACGGTGTCCATCGCCGCAGAAACCAGTGGAAGGTTCAGCGCGATGTTGCGGGAAAAACGGGTGGAAAGTGAAGTGTCCTTAGGCAGGACTTGGGAGTACGCTGGCACCAACAACACATCGTCGAAAGTGAGCGCTTTGCCGATAAGGCGCATGTCAAAGCTCCAAAAAGTCGATTGTACCTGCGCACCAGCGGTTTATTTGGGTGTTTCGCCTCCCGAAGAGGCGCACGTGCCGGCTCAGGCTGCTTCGGAGTTCGGCTTGGTCCACACCTGCTGCAAAGTGGCAGAAACTTGCAAGCCGTTTTGCCAAAAGGCCTCAGTGGACGACTGCTGGGCCAGCAAGAACGAGCGCACCAACGGCGCCAGCGGCGTGTTGCCGGGCTCCACCAGAAGCACCCAGCGCGCCTCGTGCGACTGGCCGTGCTCCTCCTGCAAAAGGCCGACCCAACCCATGGAGGCCAGGGTTTCGAGAACCGGGTCCAGGTCCAGGGCGTCGGTGCCCAGCACTGCGCACAGTTGCGGCAAGGTGCGACCCTGGGTTGCCTGCAGGCGGGCGCCGTGCAGCGTTTGCAATAGCTCTAAAGCCAGCTGAAAACGCACGCCAGGACCTTCGCGCCGGCGTGGTGCGTCGGCGATCAGACTGGGTACGTAGGCGGTCAGCGTGGCGCCCAAGAGCACGATGACCCAGGCCAGGTAAATCCAAACCAGCAAAATGGGCAGCGTCGCAAAGGCGCCATACACCGCCGAATAACTCGGCACCATGGACAAATATATGGCCAGCAAGCGCTTGGCCACCTCCATGCCGGTGGACACAAAAAGCCCGCCCATCCAGGCATGGCCCCAGCGCACCTGCGTGTTGGGCACGTAATGGAACATGGCGGCCATACCAGCGGCCACCATCAAATACTGCACGCCGTCGAGCAGCAAGCCCACGCCACCGGGCAGGCCCATCACCAGCCCCTGCGAAGCAGATACGGCGTAAGACGTAATCGTCACGCTGACCCCCAGAATCAGCGGCCCCAGCGTCATGCCTGACCAGTAAATCAGCAGCCGCTGCCCTAGCGGACGCAGGGTGCGCACGCGCCAGATGCTATTGAGCGTGCGGTCGATGGTGAATAGCAAGGCCAGCGCGGTAACGAACAGGGCGGCCAGGCCTACGCTTCCAAGTTTGCTGGCTTTACCGGCAAACTGGTTGAGGTAACCCAAGACCTGGCGGGCGATGTTGTCTGGCACCAGGCTGGCAATCAGCCACTTTTGCAGCACGTCCTGGAACTTGGCAAACATCGGAAACGCGGTAAACACCGCCAGCGCCACCGTAAAAAATGGCACGAGCGCGATGGTGGTGGTAAAGGTCAAACTGCTGGCCGTGAGGCCCAGCCGGTCCTCGCAAAATCGCTCGCGCAAGGTGATGAGCGCGTGAAACCAGGGCACCTGGGCCACGTCGGCCAGCCATAGCTGAAGTCGTTGTAAGGGCAGTCGCATGGCCGGTATGATGCCACCGACATGAATTTGCCCTCGACCGTCCCCATCCCGCCCCCTCCAGACAACACCGCCAAGGCCGTCCCTGACCCGGCCCGCGACGCCGCCATTGCCGCAGGCCTGCACCACGTCAACCTGAGCCGCTGGCTGGCCGTGGGCAGCCTGGTGGCGCTGGTGGTGCTGAGCGCGGCCTGGGAGCTGGTCCTGGCGCCCATCAAACCGGGTGGCTCGCTCTTAGCGCTCAAGGCGCTGCCCTTGTGCGTGCCGCTGGCCGGTCTGCTGAAAAACCGCATGTATACCTACCGCTGGGTCAGCCTGCTGGTGTGGCTGTATTTCACCGAAGGTGCGGTGCGCGCCTACAGTGACCGCGCGCCGAGCAGCTACTACGCGCTGCTGGAAGTGTTTCTCTGCCTTACGCTGTTTACCGCTTGTGCTCTGCATGTGCGACTGCGTCTGCGCAATGCCCGATCGACCGTCATCGAACCGAACCACCCCGACGCCACCCACGCCACTGCGCACGCTGCCCCATGAGCCGATCTGATTTTTTGCAATCCTTGCGCGCCATCGTGGGCGACGCCCATGTGCTGACCGAGGGCGATCTGAGCGGCTACGAGCTCGACTGGCGCAAGCGCGAACGCGGCAAAGCCCTGGCCGTGGTGCGGCCCAACAGTACCGCGCAAGTAGCACTGGTGGTAAAAACCTGCGCGGCTGCGGGCGTGAGCATCGTGCCCCAGGGCGGCAACACCGGCATGGTGGTGGGCTCCACCCCCAACGCCAGCGGCACGCAAATCGTACTTAGCCTCACGCGCATGAACGCCATCCGCAGCCTGGACGCCGCCAACCTGACCATGACGGTGGAAGCCGGCTGTGTGCTGCAAACCCTGCAAGAAGCGTGTGACAAGGCCGGTTTTCTGTTTCCCTTGAGTTTGGCGTCGGAAGGCAGTTGCACGATTGGCGGCAACCTGGGCACCAACGCCGGGGGCACGCAGGTGGTGCGCTTTGGAAACACGCGCGAACTTTGCTTGGGGCTAGAAGTGGTCACTGCGAGCGGCGAGGTCTGGAGCGGCCTGACCGGCCTGCGCAAAGACAACACCGGCTACGACCTGCGCCATTTGTTTATCGGTTCGGAAGGCACGCTGGGCGTGATTACCGCCGCCACCATGAAGCTCTACCCGGCGCCTAAGTCGCAACTCACGGCGCTGGCTGCGGTGCCCTCGCTAGACGCGGCCGTGGCCTTGCTGGGCCTGGCGCACCATCATTTGGGCGCAGGGCTCACAGGTTTTGAAGTGATGGGCCAGTTTGCGCTGAGCCTGGTGACCAAGCATTTTCCGCAGCAGCGCGTGCCTTTTTTTGACACCACGCCCTACTGCGTGGTGCTGGAAAACTCGGACAGCGAGTCGGACGAACACGCCAGAGGCCAGTTTGAACGCCTGCTCGAAGCCGCACTGGAACAGGGCTGCGTAAGCGACGCCGTGGTCGCCGAAAGCATGGCGCAGGCGCGCGCGCTGTGGCATATCCGCGAGAGCATCCCGCTGGCCCAGGCGCAAGAAGGCCTCAATATCAAGCACGATATTTCGATTACCGTCTCGCGCATCCCTGAGTTCGTGCGCATGGCCGACGCTGCGCTGCAAACCCAGTTTCCTGGCGTACGCCTGGTCAACTACGGCCACCTGGGTGACGGCAACCTGCATTACAACGTGCAGGCCCCGGCCGGTGCGGACGCCGAGGTATTCCTCAAAGACCAGGAAGGCCCGATCAACGCGGTGGTCTATGCGTTGGTGGACGAGTTCAATGGCTCCATCTCCGCCGAACACGGCATTGGCAGCTTGAAGCGCGAGAAACTGGAAAAGCACAAATCGCCAGTGGCGCTGGGCCTGATGCGCTCCATCAAGACCGCTTTGGACCCGCACAATATGTTCAACCCGGGGCGCATGCTGGCGGTGCACGCTGCCGCGCCCGCACCCGCACCATCGCCTGCCCCATGAGCACCAACGCCCAAGCCACCGTGCCCCAGCAATACGAAGACCTGCTGCGCCACGCCTACACCCACGGTGTCGACAAGCAAGACCGCACCGGCACCGGCACCAAAAGCGTGTTTGGCCACCAGATGCGCTTTGACCTGGCCCAGGGCTTCCCTTTGGTGACGACCAAAAAAGTGCACTTGCGCAGCATCATCGTAGAGCTGCTGTGGTTTTTGACCGGTTCAAGCAATAACAACTGGCTCAAAGAACGTGGCGTCAGCATCTGGGACGAATGGGCCCGCCCGGACGGCGACCTGGGGCCGGTCTATGGCGTGCAATGGCGCAGCTGGCCCACGCCCGACGGCCAGCACATCGACCAGATCAGCGAGCTGTTGCAAACGCTCAAAACCAATCCCGACTCGCGCCGCATGATCGTGAGCGCCTGGAACGTGGCCGAGCTCTCCAAAATGGCGCTCATGCCGTGCCACGCCTTCTTCCAGTTTTATGTGGCGCCCGCCACCACCCCCGGCGGCCGAGGCAAACTGAGCTGCCAGTTGTACCAGCGCAGCGCCGACATCTTTTTGGGCGTGCCCTTCAATATCGCCAGCTACGCGCTGCTCACGCACATGGTGGCGCAACAGTGCGATCTGGACGTGGGCGACTTCATTTGGACCGGGGGCGACTGCCACATTTACAGCAACCACCACGCCCAGGTGGAGCTGCAACTGTCCCGCGCGCCCCTGCCCTACCCCACGCTGCGCATCCTGCGCCGACCGGAATCGATCTTTGACTACCAGTTTGAAGATTTTGAGATGCAGGGCTACACGCCGCATCCGGCCATCAAAGCGCCGGTGGCGGTGTGAGCGCCCCGCCCATGCGATTGCACCTGGTATTTGCCCGCGCCGCCAATGGCGTGATTGGCAACCAAGGCACCCTGCCCTGGCATTTGCCCGAAGACTTGGCGCATTTCAAGCGACTGACCCTGGGCTGCCCGGTGATCATGGGGCGCAAGACCTGGGATTCGCTACCGCCCCGGTTCCGCCCCCTGCCTGGACGCCTGAACGTAGTGATCAGCCGCCAAAGCGACTGCCCAGCCGAGGGCGCCGTGGTCGTGCATTCGCTGCAGGCGGCCATGGACCTTTGCGCCGCTTACCCGGACGCATGGGTGATTGGCGGCGCGCAAATCTATGCGCAAGCGCTGCCGCTGGCATGCAGCGCTGAAATTACCGAGATTGCCTTGGACGTGGCGGGCGACGCATACGCGCCAAGCTTTGGGCCTGAATGGGTGGAGACCCGGCGCCAAAGCCATGTGGCCGCCAACGGCCTGGCGTACAGCTTTGTAACCTTGAGCCGCCAAGTTGCTAACCCGTAAGCCATTAAAGAACCATGAAATTCGCCACCTGGAACGTGAACTCTCTGACTGTGCGTTTGCCGCAAGTGCTGGACTGGCTGCAATCCAACCCGGTCGATGTGTTGGTTTTGCAAGAAACCAAGATGACGGACGACAGGTTTCCGGCGGACGCCTTTTTGGCGGCGGGCTACCAGGCGCAGTGGTTTGGTCAAAAGACGTACAACGGTGTGGCGCTGCTCAGCCGCGCACCGGCCGCTGATGTGGTGAAGAACATCCCCGAATTTGCCGACGACATGGCGCGGGTGATCTGCGCGACGGTGGGCGGCACGCGGGTGATAGGCGCCTATTTCCCCAACGGTCAGGAGCCGGGCAGCGACAAGTTTGAGTACAAGATGCAGTGGCTCAAAGGCCTGCGCACCTGGGTAAAACAAGAACTGGAACAGCACCCGCAACTGGTGCTGATGGGCGACTACAACATCACCTTCGACGACGACGACGTGTGGGATCCCGAGGGCATGCGCGACCAAATCCATTGCACCGAGGAAGAGCGCTACCAGCTGCGCGCCCTCATCGCCCTGGGTCTGCACGACAGCTACCGCCTGTTTGCGCAGGCGCCCAAGAGCTACAGCTGGTGGGATTACCGCGACGCGGCTTTCAGGCGCAACCGGGGTCTGCGCATTGACCACATTTTGATCAGCAACGCGCTCAAACCCTTTGCACGCACCTGCCAAATTGACAAAATCCCGCGCAAAAATGAGCGTCCCAGCGACCATGCGCCGGTCGTACTGGAACTCGATCTACTTGTTTAAATCAGCGCGCGGTCTTACAAAAGCCGTTTGAGCAAATACGCCAGGCGCGTGCCGGCGATGGTCATGGCGTCGAGATCTTCCACGTCGATCTGGTTGCTGAACTCGCGGTCGGAGGCAAATACATTGGCATCTTTGTGCAATGCGACTTGCATATTCAAGCGCAAACGGTAGGCCAGGGTACGGGCTACACCCAAGTAAAAGCGCGCCGCAAAGTCAGCGTCCCTGCGGATCCAGGCGCGCAACACGTCCTCATAGACCACCGCCGTCGTGAGATCGCCCAGCGCAATTACGCTGGCCACCGTATTGCGCTGGTCGACAAAGCTGACCTCGCCCACGATATCGCCACTTTGCAGCGTGTCGAGTACCAGTCCGCTTGCCATTTCAACCCGGCATTGGCCTTGCAGAATAATAAATATTCCTTTGCCCTTGTGGCCATAATCAACGACCACCTCACCCGCCTTGAAGTGCAATTTCTCGCAGGAAGTAATAAGAACTGAGACGTCGTCGTCGTTCAATTCATCAAACATGATCAGTGAAGAGCGCATTTTAATTATTCCGTCTTGCCGTGCAACATTGCATTAAATAAACCATCGCTATTTTCAAGCTCCGCAAAAGTACCTTGCTGGGCTATGTGTCCGCGACCCATGACCAAAATAGAGTCGCAATTTCGCATGGTATTCATTCTGTGGGTGAAAACGATGCGGGTGATTTTCAACTCGTCGAGCAAGGTGCTGATACGCTGTACGCTCAGGTTGTCCAAGGCGCTGGTGGCTTCGTCAAAAATGAGCATGTGCGGTTGGCCAATCAGCGCGCGGGCCAACGCGATTAACTGGATTTGGCCTGCGGAAAATGTGCTCGAGTTCTCACTGATATGGGTGTGAATCCCCATGGGCAAGGACTGGATGTACTCGCCGATACCCACCTTGGACAGGATGGACAGAATCTCGTCATCCGAGAATATGCGGTCAGCCACAATGTTCTCAAGGACTGAGCCCGATACCATACGATAGTCTTGCATCACCACGCCAATATGCTGACGGGCTTTGTCAATATCAAAATCGAGCAAGCTGTTTCCATCGAGAAACACCTTTCCCTTGTCCGGCACAAGCAAACCTAGCATCAGTTTGACCAAGGTCGATTTTCCGCAACCGGATGCACCAACGACACCGACATAAGCCCCTGCCGCAATAGTCAGGGAAAAGTCATGCAACACCAGCGGAGTCGCTTCGGAATACCGGTAATCAACATGGGCCAATTCCAGCGCACCCCGCAATTGGCCCAAGCGCATACGGCCATGGTCTTTCTCGGGCAGCGTTGCAAGAATCAAGGCTGCACGCTTGATGGTGGCACGGATACCAAAACTCGCCACAATGGAGGAGGCGATACTCAAAAT
>CANFNE010000067.1 GCA_947448105.1 Burkholderiales bacterium | reverse complement strand
TCCCACAGCGCGCCTTGCAAATCATGGGTTTCGATCAGCGGATAGCGGTCTTTCAGGTCCGAGGGCGAGAGGATTTCATATTCCAGCCCATTGGCCTTGGCCATGCTTTTGACATGGTGGAACTCGTCCGTGCGGCTGCGACCGTGTGCCAGGCGCACCGAGCCGGTCAGGTGGTAGTTGATGGGGTTTTCCGCATTGGCGGCGAGCTTGCGGTAGAGCGCCGCCGAATACTTTTGCAGCTTGAGGATGCTCCAACTGGCGGAAAACGTGGGCAGATTGCCCGCCGCATGCCAGGTGGAGCCTGAGGTCAGCTCGTCACGCTCGAGCAGCAAAGCGTCTTTGACGCCCAGCGCCGCCAAATGGTAGAGGCAGCTGCACCCCACGACACCGCCGCCTATGACGACAACCCGTGCATGTTCTTTCATGTCGGTCTCCGTTGACTGGTTCACTACTCCGCAAGTGCGAGGCCGCGCAGCTTGCCCGAATGCGAGCGAATTGTAGGCACAGAATTAAAAAACTTACGCGTTTTTTTACATTAGAATAATTTTCACGCCATTTTTCACACAATTACTCACATTGGGGGTCGCATGGATCTACCGAACAAAGCACAGGTCGTTATCGTGGGCGGCGGCATCGTCGGCTGCAGCCTGGCATACCACCTGACCCTGCGCGGTTGCAAGGATGTGGTGTTGCTCGAGCGCAAGCAACTCACCTGCGGCACCACCTGGCACGCGGCGGGGCTGGTCGGCCAATTGCGCGCCACCTACAACCTCACCCGTCTGGCCCAGTACACCACCAATTTATACGCATCGCTGGAGCAGGAAACCGGGCAGGCCACGGGTTTCCGCCAGACCGGCTCGGTGGCGATTGCCACCCACGCCGCCCGCTTTGAAGAGCTCAAGCGCGGCGCGTCCATGGCCAAATGCTTTGGACTCGAAGTGCAAACCCTGGGGCCGTCCGAGATTGCGGCGCTCTGGCCGGGCGTGAATGTGTCCGACGTGGTGGGCGGCGTCTACCTGCCCAAAGACGGCCGCACCAACCCGATTGACACCACGCAGGCGCTGGCCAAAGGTGCCAAAAGCCGGGGCGCACGCATATTTGAGAACTGCGCTGCGCAGGAAATCCTGATTGAGAACGGCAAAGCCGTGGGCGTGCGCACCGCATTTGGCGAGATCCGCGCCGACATGGTGGTCAACTGCGCCGGCATGTGGGCGCACGAACTCGGCGCCAAGGCCGGAACCACGGTGCCCTTGCACGCTGCCGAGCACTTCTACATCGTCACCGAGCCCATGGAAGGCCTGCATTCCAATATGCCGGTGCTGCGCGACCCCGACGGCTGCGCCTATTTCAAAGAAGACGCCGGCAAGCTGCTGGTCGGCTGGTTCGAGCCGGTAGCCAAGCCCTGGGGCATGAAAGGCATTCCGGAGACCTTTAGCTTTGACTCTTTGCCCGACGACCTGGAACATATTGAGCCGCTGCTCACTGCGGCCATGCACCGCACCCCGGCGCTGGAAAAAACCGGCATCAACCTGTTCTTCAACGGGCCTGAGAGCTTTACCCCCGACGACCGCTATTTGCTGGGCGAAACGCCCGAAGTGCGCAATCTGTTTGTGGCGGCGGGCTTTAACTCGATTGGCATCCAGTCCGCCGGAGGCGCAGGCAAGGTGCTGGCCGACTGGATGCTCGACGGCCACCCGCCCATGGATTTGTGGGACGTGGACATCCGCCGCGCCATGCCTTTCCAGCGCAACCGCAGCTACCTGCGCGACCGCACGGTAGAAACCTTGGGCCTGTTGTACGCGATGCACTGGCCGTATCGCCAGCCCGAGACAGCGCGTGGCGTGCGCCGCTCCATCCTTCACGACCGCCTGGCCGCGCACGGCGCCTGCTTTGGTGAAGTGGCCGGCTGGGAACGCCCCAACTGGTATGCCCCGCCCGGCGTCAAGCCCGCGTATGAATACAGCTATGGCCGCCAAAACTGGTTTGACTATTCAGCGGCCGAACACCATGCGGTGCGCAACGCCGTGGGCCTGTTTGACCAGTCCTCGTTTGCCAAGTTTGTGGTGCAAGGGCCGGACGCCGAAAAAGTGCTCAACCACATCTGCGCCAACAACATGGCTGTGCCCGTGGGCAAAGTGGTTTACACCCAATGGCTCAATGCGCGCGGCGGCATTGAGGCTGACCTGACGGTGACCCGCGAAGCGCCTGACCGCTTTTTGGTGGTGACCGCCGCCGCCACGCAAACGCGCGACTTTGCCTGGCTGCAGCGCCAGATACCGGCAGACGCCCGCGCCATGGCGACCGACCTGGGTGCCAGCATGGCGGTACTGGGCCTGATGGGCCCGCGCTCGCGCGAGCTGCTGCAGCGCGTGAGCGACGCCGACTTCTCGAACGCGGCTTTCCCCTTTGGCACCTCGCAGGTGATTGACCTGGGCTACGCCCGCGTGCGCGCCAGCCGCATCACCTATGTGGGGGAATTGGGCTGGGAACTGTATGTTCCGGTGGAATGCGCGCCCGGCGTGTTTGACGCCCTCATGCGCGAAGGCGAACCCCTGGGCCTGCGCCTGGCGGGCTACCACGCGCTCAACTCCCTGCGCATGGAGAAGGGCTACCGCCACTGGGGCCACGACATCAGCGACGAAGACACGCCGCTGCAAGCCGGTCTGGGCTTTGCCGTGTCCTTCAAAAAGCCCGGCGGCTTTTTGGGGCGCGAGGCGCTCATGAAGCAAAAAGAGGCGGGCGTGACCCGCAAACTGCTGCAGTTTGCGCTGCACGACGCCAGCGCCCTGCTCTACCACAACGAACCGGTGTGGCGCAACGGCGAGATCGTCGGGCGCATTTCCTCGGGCATGTTTGGCCACGCGCTGGGCAAGTCCTTGGGCATGGGATACGTGGAACTTGGGGCCTTTGCGGGCTCGGACGCGGACCTGCTGGCGGCCAGTTATGAGATTGAAGTCGCAGGCGTCAAAGTGGCTGCCACGGCTTCGCTGGCGGGCTTTTACGACCCGCAGAGCTTGCGCGTGAAAGGCCTTTGAGTGGCGCTGCAAGCCGCCCGCCTGTCCGGCCCGCAGGAGCTGCCGGCCGCACTAAACCAGGACCTTGATCCGGGCCAGGCGATTGGCGAGCAGCTGCGTGAGTTGCGCCTGGTCAAAAACCTCACCCTGCGCGCGGTGGCCGAGAAAGCCGGTATTTCGGTGGGCTACCTGAGCCAGCTCGAGCGCAACCACTCGCGCCTGCCCATTGGCGTGCTCAAGCGCATCAGCGACGCTTTAGGCGTGCACATGAACTGGTTTTTTCAGCAAAACACCGAGGGCGACGCCGCCGAGCGCGACGTGGTGGTGCGCAGCGGCAACCGCCGGCGCATGTCGTTTACCGGCTTAGGCATCCAGGAAGAATTGCTGTCGCCCAACCTGAGTGGGCCGCTGGAACTGTTGATCAGCACGATTGGCCCGCGCGCCGACAGCGAGGACTATTCCCACGACGGCGCCGAGGCCGGGCTGGTGCTGTCTGGCACGCTGGACTTGTGGGTGTCGGGTCGGCATTTTCAGTTGCACGAGGGCGACAGCTTTGCCTTTAAGAGCACCGAGGTGCACCGCTGCGCCAACGCCACCGACACGCCCACCAAAGTGCTGTGGGTGATTACGCCGCCGCATTACTGAACGGTGCGCGCTTTCAGCGCACAGAACTTCCACGCGCCTATGCCTGGCGCAGGCCCAGCACCTCGCAGGTGTGCTCAGCCATCATGCGTTCTTCGTTCGTAGCAATGCGCCACACCGACACCGGGCTGCTGGCGCTGCTGATTCGCGCGGCACCTGCGGCGTTGGCTTGGGCGTCCAGATGCACGCCCATCCAGGCCAGGCGCGCGCACACCGCCAAACGAATGGGTGCGCTGTTCTCGCCAATGCCTGCGGTAAATACCAGCGCGTCCATGCCGCCTATCGCTGCGGCCATGGACGCTACCTCGCGCGCCAGCTGGTAGACAAAATAGTCCACCGCCCTGCGGGCGCCCGGCGCGCTGCTGTCGAGCAACTCCTGCATGTCACTGGACACGCCCGACAGGCCCAGCAGGCCCGATTCGAGGTAAAGCATGGATTCGATGGCGTCCATCGACATGCCATAGGCACGGGCCAGGTGGATCACCACACCGGCGTCCAGGCTACCGCAGCGCGTGCCCATGGGGCAGCCGTCCAGCGCGGTAAAACCCATCGTAGTCGCCAGGCTCCTGCCGTCCAGCAGTGCGCACAGGGACACGCCGTTGCCCAGATGCGCCACTACGGTGCGGCCTGCGGCCAGCGCGGGCACCTGGTTTCTGGCGGTGCGTGCTATGTACTCATACGACAGGCCATGAAAGCCATAGCGTCGCACGCCGTCTTCATGAAAGCGCCAAGGCAATGCAAACATCTGCGCTTCGGGCGGCTGGCTTTGGTGAAAAGCGGTGTCAAAACAAGCCACCTGCGGCAGCTCCGGGCGCTCGGCCAGCAAGCTGCGAATGGGCGCCAGGTTGTGCGGCTGGTGCAGTGGCGCCAAAGGCACCAGCGCTTCGAGCTGCCGCAACACGCCCGCGTCCACCCGAACCGGCTGCAAAAATTGGGTGCCACCATGCACCACCCGGTGCCCGACCGCCACCACGGGTTTGCCCACCATGTGCGCGCGCAGCCAGGCCAGCAACCAAACCAGCGCCGCATGCTGGGTGGTGATAGCGTCGCCGCTAAAGCTGGCGTCATGCAGGGCCAAACCGGCACCGTCCTTGGCCCTGAAATGCGCCTGGTGGCCAATGCCGTCAATTTGGCCCCGCAAAAAACACTGCAGACCGCCAGGCCCCAGGTCAAACACCTCGAACTTCAGGCTCGATGAGCCGGCGTTGAGCATCACCACAGCGCCGTCTTGCGCGAGTGGGTTGGCTTGCGCCGGGAATTGGGAGTTAGGGGTCACGGTGTTTCCAACATTCAGATCGGCGCCTGCCAATGTCGCCACAGGGCGATTCTGGCAGCGCCGCTGCAAGCGATAGCGCCGCGCAGGTGAGCCGTATTGTCCATGGCTGAGATCAATGCCCATCATCAGGCCCCGTGGAGCCCAGACGTCGATTTTCCGAAGTATTCGCCTTGACGGCGGTCAACAACGCCCGCCCTAGACGGGCGCCCAAGCACCTTGCGGAGGCATCGGCACGTCCAGGCTGGCGCAGATGGCGCGCAGCAAGTGCCCTTCGGCGGCGGTCGTTGGGGCATCGGCATTTAGCGCTTGGAAGCAAGCTTTAATAAAAAATGCTTTGGGCCGGGGCGCTAGCTGCCGGAGTTGGCCCAACGCCTTGTCAATCGCCTCAAAAGTCGTAGCGCTCTGGGGCAAAGCGTCATCGGTTTGTACTGCGGCCATGGCCAGGGTGTCCGCGTCTGCCAGCCTCGGGTTCGCGCCCCCACGCCGCAGCAGCGATAAGACCAGCGTAGCCGACGGCGCGGCCTGCCGCAGGGACAGACGCTCAACAAGCTGCTTGCCCGGCAGCAGACGCTGGCGGCACAAGGCCAGCAACACAAACTCGCCCAATGTGACTTTGCCATCGGCCAGAATGGTCTGGTACATCACATTGAGGGTCGCCGCGTTGTCGTTCTGCGGCTGGCGGCGCAGCGTGGCAGTCGCCAGGTCCAATACCGGCAGGCGCGCGCCCGGGCCGTAGGGCGCAAGCCAATCGGCTTGCCGAGCCACCGCCTGGGCCACCGTGTTACCTGCCGCGGTGCGAATGCAATTGAATTGGGGCACGCGTGCCAGGCCCTCGCCCAGCACCAGCGCAAACAATGCCACCTTCGCGCCCTGTGCGGTGGCGATGGCGTGCAGCATTTGCGGCGGCAACGCTGTCAACAGATTGCGGGCGAAATCCATCTGTCCGCCCGTTAGCTGTCCAACGCCGGTCATCATCTCTGCGGGCGGCTCTGGGGGCGCTACTGTGCGTGGGGTGTTCGCGCCCCCTTGCCCGTTTGCGTGGTCATCGATGGACCCTCGCACAAGGTGCCGGTTTGAGCCAAGAATGCGCCTGACACGCGCGTGGAGCGGCGGGTGGGTGGCGAAAAATCCCTTCAGGCCGGCGCTGAAATACATGTGGCTGAGTTCCTCCCCATAGCGCAGCACCATGCCCGAGCCATGGTCATCAATGCAGCGCAGTGCGTTGGCGATTCCCTCAGGGTTGCGCGTGAACTGGACTGCACTGGCATCTGCCAAAAACTCGCGTTGGCGCGACACCGCCGCTTTGATCAGGCGACCCCAAAATACACCCAAGGCGCCGACCAAGCACGCCGCAGCGCCCAAGATGGAGAGCCACCCGAGGTCCTTCACGCGGCGCAGGCGGCCGCCGCCGTCGTAGGAAACTTCCATCAAAAAGTGTCCGAGGGAACCCAGCACCACAATGCCCGCGAGCAGCCCTACCAGACGCATATTCAAGCGCATGTCGCCATTGAGAATGTGGCTGAACTCGTGGGCCACGACGCCCTGCAACTCATCGCGCTCCAGGTGCTTGAGCGCGCCCTGTGTCACAGAAATTGCCGCATCGTTGGGCGAATGCCCGGTCACAAAGGCGTTGATCGCGGGCTGACCGTCCATCACATACACCTGCGGCAGTGCAATCCCGGCGGCGATCGCCATCTCTTGCACGATGTTGAGCAGGCGCCGTTCGGCGGCATCCGCGCTGTCTAGTGCGATACGGCGGCCTCCCATCATCTCCGCGGTGGCGCCACCACCCTCCGCCAGCGCGCGGGTGCGCTCCAACGATCCCAGCGCGATCAGGGAAATCACGAGTGCCGATGTAACCCAGTACACCTGGTGCGGCACGCCTGAGAGCGAAATATCTTGGGCATGGCCCTGCGTCGAGCGGTAGGACACATAAGCAAAACCCGCAGCCACGTCAACGGCCAGCACGATGCAAACCACCGCTATGGCAAACAAGGCCAGCATCAGGCGGGTAAGCCTTTGGGCGCGCTCCTGGTTGGCAAAAAAGTCCATCGCCTGGGCCACCGCGCACCTTAGTTGAAAGAGACCTTGACCACCTGCCGCGCTTCGGGCGAATCGGTCGATTCCAGCAGGGTGGCAATTGGAAAGTTGCCGCGCCGGGCCACCACGCTATTGGGAAACATTTCCAGCGCGGTGTTGTAGTGCATCACGGCGTCGTTATAGGCCTGGCGGGCGAAGGAAATGCGGTTTTCGGTACTGCTGAGTTCTTCGGTGAGCTGCACCATGTTCTCGTTGGACTTGAGGTCAGGATACGCCTCGGAGAGCGCGAACAAGCGCCCGAGTGAACCCCGCAAACCTGCCTCGGCCGCAGCCATTTGCTGCATGGTTTGGGCGTCGCCCGGGTCTTGCGCGGCGGCTTGTCTGGCGCTTTGGGCGCTGTTGCGCGCAGCAATCACCGCCTCCAAGGTGCTGCGCTCATGCGCCATATAGGCCCTGGCGGTTTCCACCAGGTTGGGAATCAGGTCATAGCGCCGCTTGAGTTGCACATCAATCTGCGCAAAGGCGTTCTTGTAGCGGTTTTTGTACTGAACCAGCGCGTTGAAAATCGACACCAGCCAGGCCACGGCCAGCACAACCAGGCCCAAAAATATCCAGATTCCCATGGTCAACTCCTTCGCGACTTTTAAAGAAACTATTTTTCGATTTGGTGACCGGCCTCATTGCGCCAAGGCCGCTGGCCTGACGCGTCAGGAGGCAAGCCGCGTCTTGGGCAGCCTACGTGGCCCGGCGGTTGTCGACCCATTTGAGAACGGGCATGCTTTAGCGCGCAGCCATGGCATCCAGGGTTCACTCCAAGGCGACGGGTCAGCGGTCATTTTGCAAACTATAAATCATGTTGAATTGCATACGATACCTTTTTTGTTACTGTTTTATTCATGCGTATTGAATCTCACCGGCACAGGTCAATCGCCCCTTTTCTTGCTTAGGCAGAAGACGATGAGCGGCGCCTGTCCGTCCTGGATGTAATAGCTACCACGCCCATGTGCGACGGCATTTGCCTCGTCAACTTAGCCTGCTCCGACATCCATCCCCCCTGCCACGCTATAGTGATTCAAGCCCGCATCCTGTACCGCCCGCCCCCCCTTTGAAAGGAACGCTCCATGGCCAGCACTCGCCCCATTCGCAGCACGATGATGAACGTGCCCCTGTCGCTCAACCACTTGCTGGAACGCGCCGGGCACCTGTTTCCTGCCAATGAGGTCGTCTCGCGCCGGCCGGACAAGTCGCTGGTGCGCCACACCTATGGCCAGTTTTATGCACGCACGCGGCAGTTGGCCCAGGCGCTGTTGGACTTGGGCCTGCAACCCGGCGACCGGGTCGCCACCCTGAGCTGGAACCACCACGCGCACCTGGAATGCTATTTCGGCATTCCGGCTGCCGGCGGCGTGATGCACACGCTCAACCTGCGCCTGGCAGCCGAAGAGATTGCCTGGATCGCCAATGACGCAAAAGACCGGTTTTTGGTGGTGGACGACGTGTTGCTGCCGCTGCTGGCGCAGTTCCAAGGGCTGTGCAATTTTGAAAAAATTATCGTCTTCCCCTTCTCAGGCGCCGCCGTGCCCGCGCCGTTCCTGGACTACGAAGCGCTGCTGGCGCAGGCCGACGGCGCCACATTTGAATATGTAGCGCACGCCGAAGACGACGCCGTGTCCATGTGCTACACCTCGGGCACCACCGGCAAGCCCAAGGGCGTGGTGTATTCGCACCGCTCGACCATTCTGCACACGCTGGTGGGCTGCCTGGGCGACTGCTGGGCGTTGCGCAGCAGCGACGTGGTTCTACCGGTCACGCCCATGTTCCATGCCAATAGCTGGGGCATGCCGTACGGCGCGGTGATGACGGGCTGCAAGCTGGTGTTTCCGGGGCCGCACCTGCACCCCGACGATTTGCTCGACCTGATGCGCGACGAGCCGCCTACGCTTTCGCTGGGCGTGCCCACCATCTGGATGAGCCTGATACAAACCTACGAGGCGTCTTTGGTAACCCATCCGGGGCGCTGGAAGTTGCCCGCAGGAATGCGCAGCCTGGTGGGCGGCGCAGCGGTGCCCGAAGCGCTGATACGCGCGTTTGACAAGCATGGTATCTGGATCATGCAAGGCTGGGGCATGACCGAAACCTCGCCCCTGGCTACCGTGTCTTATCCCAAGTCCGAGTTCAAAGACGCAAGCCCGGACGAACGCTACCGCCGTGCGGCCATGGCCGGTGTTCCGGTGCCGCTGGTCGACATTCGCCTGCGCGGCGAAGACGGCCAGGACGCACCCTGGGATGGTCAGCACGTGGGCGAGATCCAGGTGCATGGCCCGTTTATTACCGGCAGCTACCACCAGGTGCCGGTGAGCGAGGACAAATTCAGCCCTGACGGCTGGCTGCGCACCGGCGACGTGGCGTCCATGGACAGCCACGGCTTTGTGCGCATTACCGACCGCACCAAAGACCTGATCAAGTCCGGCGGCGAGTGGATCAGTTCGGTGGACCTGGAAAACGCCTTGATGGGCCACCCCGACGTGGCCGAAGCCGCCGTGATCGCTATTCCAGACGCCAAATGGAGCGAGCGCCCTCTGGCCTGCGTGGTCTGCAAACCTGGAAAATGCCTAGACCAGGCCAGCCTGAACGCCCACTTACTGGCCCAAGGCTTTGCCAAATGGCAGTTGCCCGAGCGCTATGAAGCCATTCCTGCCGTGCCGCGCACGTCCACCGGCAAGTTTTACAAGCTCAAGTTGCGGGAGATGTTTCCGGCTTGAGCCCACTACTTGCGCACCGGCGGCAAATCCGTGCAAGACCCATGCGCCACCTCCGCCGCCATGCCGATGCTCTCGCCCAGCGTGGGGTGCGGATGAATCGTCTTGCCGATGTCCACCGCGTCGGCACCCATCTCGATGGCCAGGGCGATTTCGCCAATCATGTCGCCCGCATGCGTGCCGACCATGCCGCCGCCCAGGATCTTGCCGTGGCCATGCGCTTGCGGTGAGTCGTCGAACAGCAGCTTGGTGACGCCCTCGTCTCGGCCGTTGGCAATGGCGCGGCCGGATGCCGTCCAGGGGAACAGGCCTTTTTTGACCTTGATGCCTTGGGCTTTGGCCTGGTCTTCGGTAAGGCCAACCCAGGCCACTTCGGGATCGGTGTAGGCGACGCTCGGGATGACGCGGGCGTTAAACGCCGCTGCGGCCAGCTCTTTGTTGCCTTGCAGTTCACCGGCGATCACTTCTGCGGCCACGTGGGCTTCATGCACCGCC
>CANFNE010000066.1 GCA_947448105.1 Burkholderiales bacterium | reverse complement strand
CGCACGCAGCTCGCAGCGCTGGGGCGCGATGAGTCGGTGCGCGTGCTCGATGTGGGCGCTGGCGCCGGCCTGCCCGGTGTGGTGCTGGCGATTTGCTGCCCGACGATGACGGTGCACTGCGTGGACACGGTGGCCAAGAAAGCCGCCTTTGTGCAGCAAGCGGCCGTCAGCTTAAAACTACCCCATCTGCGTGGCATCCACGCCCGCGTGGAAAGTTTGAGCGAGCCTTATGACGTGGTGTGTTCGCGCGCCTTTGCCTCGCTTGCCGACTTCACCCAATGGTCGGTGAGCGCCTTGGCGCCGCGGGGCGTGTGGATGGCTATGAAGGGCAAGCATCCGCAGGCTGAGTTGCTGGCGCTAGACCCCGCAGTGCAGGTGTTTCACGTGGAACCGCTGCAGGTGCCTGGCCTGGACGCCGAGCGCTGCCTGGTCTGGATGCGTCGCGCCTGAGGCGCTTTGCCCGCAAAACCGGGTGCTCCCCGCCTGGCGGAAGTCTTGCGAATGGGGCTAACGTAAACTCGGCGCCCCACCCCTTAGGACTTTCATGCTTGGCGTCAGCGATTACGGTACCTTTGTTGTCACCATTCTGGTGTTTTTGCTGATTCCCGGTCCGGGCAATTTGGCGTTGGTGCTGTCCACCAGCAAAGGCGGCGTGCGCGGCGGCTTGGCTGCTACGGCGGGCGTGATTTTGGGTGACCAGGTGCTGATGTGGCTGGCGGTGGCGGGTGTGGCGGCGCTGCTCGCTGCGTATCCAGCGGCATTTCAATTGGTGCAATGGGTGGGCGCAGGCTATTTGGCCTGGCTGGGCGGCACCATGCTTGCCTCCAAACCTGGCGCACCTTTGCCTATTGACATCCGCCCGCGCCAGTACCTGCGCCAGGCCATGCTGATCACCTTGCTCAACCCCAAGGCGATTTTGTTTTATATGGCGTTTTTCCCGCTGTTTGTCGATCCGGTGCGCCAGCAAGGCTTGGTGACCTACGGCTTTATGGCGGCTACCATCGCGGCGCTGACTTTTGCCTACGGCCTGGGTGCCACGCTGCTGACCCACTTTTTTGCTGAGCGCGTGCGCGCCAACCCGGTGATTGGCCGGGTGCTGGAAAAAGTGGCCGGTGTGTTTTTGATTGGCTTTGGCCTCAAGCTGGTGGCGGCGCAATGATGCACAAGCCCCTTGTTCCACGTGAAACCGCAGCGCCTGCGGCCCCTTTTCTTTTTCTGCGTTCCTGACCCATGGCCAAAATATTCTGCATTGCCAACCAAAAAGGTGGCGTTGGCAAAACCACCACCACCGTCAACCTGGCGGCTGGCCTGGCGCAGCTGGGCCAGCGCGTGCTGATGATTGACCTGGACCCCCAGGGCAACGCCACCATGGGCTCGGGCGTGGACAAGCGCAGCCTGGCGCTTAGTGTGTATGACGTCTTGCTCGAGTCCGCCAGCATCGCCGAGGCGCGCACCCGCAGCGACAAGCTGGTGGCGGCCGGCTGCAGCTACGACATCCTGGGCGCCAACCGCGAACTCGCCGGGGCCGAGGTGGAAATGGTGGAGTTGGAGCGCCGCGAGCGCCGCCTCAAAACCGCCTTGGCCGAGGTTGACAAAGACTACGACTTTGTGCTGATCGACTGCCCGCCTTCGCTGTCCATGCTGACGCTCAACGGCCTGTGCTGCGCCGACGGCGTGGTTGTGCCCATGCAGTGCGAATACTTTGCCCTGGAAGGCCTGACCGACCTGGTCAACACCATCAAGCAAGTCAAGGCCAACCTCAACGACGACCTGCGCATCATCGGCCTGTTGCGCGTGATGTTTGACCCGCGCATTACTTTACAGCAGCAGGTGAGCGAACAGCTTACCGCCCACTTTGGCGACAAGGTGTTTGACACCGTTATTCCGCGCAATGTGCGCCTGGCCGAAGCACCCAGCTATGGCCTGCCCGGTGTGGCATTTGACCCGGCCTCCAAGGGCGCGCAGGCCTTTGTCGCCTTTGCCCAGGAAATGCTGCGCCGCCTGCCCAAGATGGCTTAAGCGCCATGACCGCAAACTCCAAGGTGCTGCTTTTGCCCGGTTGGCAAAACTCGGGCCCCGACCACTGGCAAAGCCGCTGGGAAGCCCGCCACGGCTACCTGCGCGTAGAGCAGCACGACTGGATGCAGCCCCTGCGCGGCGACTGGATTACCCGGCTCGAAGAAGTGGTGCTGGCGCAAAGTGCGCCTGTCGTGCTGGTGGCCCACAGCCTGGGTTGCCTGCTGGTGGCGGCCTGGGCGGAGTGCTCGCGCAATACGCACTTGGTCCACGGCGCGCTGTTGGTGGCCCCGGGTGACGCCGAGCGCGAAGAATTGCGCGGCGTGCTGCACAGCTGGGCGCCGGTGGTGCTGCAACGCCTGCCTTTTGCCAGCGTGCTGGCGGGCAGCCACAACGATCCCTACTGCAGCCTGGAGCGCGCGCAAGCCTTTGCCCACGCCTGGGGCGCGCAGTGGCATGACTGCGGCAACGCCGGCCACATCAACGCCGAATCCCAGCTTGGCGACTGGCCCGCAGGCCAGGCCTTGCTTCACACACTACTCACCCACAAGGAGGCCGACCATGGCCAGTAAAAAACCCAAAGGACTCGGCATGGGCTTGGAAGCCCTGCTCGGGCCCAAAGTGCAAGACGCGGCGCCCGACACCCCGGTGGACGCCAGCCTGCCCACCACCCTGTTGCTGACCGACCTGGTGCCTGGCATCTACCAGCCGCGCACCCACATGGACGAAGGCGCGCTTTACGAGCTGGCCGAGAGCATCAAGGCCCAGGGCATCATGCAGCCGATTTTGGTGCGCCAGTTGGACGCCGAGCGCGCCAAGGCGCACCGCCCCGAGGGCTCAAGCCGCCCGGTGTACGAGATCATTGCGGGCGAGCGGCGCTTTCGCGCCGCCAAGCTCGCCGGCCTAGACCGGGTGCCTGTGCTGGTGCGCAACGTGGCCGACGAGGCTGCTGCGGCCATGGCCCTGATCGAGAACATGCAGCGCGAAGACCTCAATCCGCTCGAAGAAGCCCAGGGCCTGCAGCGCCTGATCAAAGAATTTGGCCTGACGCATGAGCTTGCCGCCCAGGCCGTGGGTCGCTCGCGCAGCGCCGCCAGCAACCTGATGCGCTTGCTCAATCTGGCGGACCCGGTGCAGTCCATGCTGATGGCGGGCGACATCGATATGGGCCACGCCCGTGCCCTGCTCTCGCTGGACCGGGCCACGCAAATCACAGCCGCCAACCAGATTGCCAACAAAAAGCTGTCGGTGCGTGAGTCGGAGAGTCTGGTTAAAAAGCTCTCCGCCGAGTTTTCGCTGGTGGCCTCCAAGCCCAAAAAAGAGAAGTCCCGCGACCTCAAGCGTGTGGAAGAAGAGCTGTCCGACCTGCTGCAGGCGCAGGTGGAAGTGCTTATCAAGAAAAGAATCAAACGCGCCGGACGCATTGAGGAAATGGGCGAAGTGGTGATCCAGTTTGGCTCGCTTGACGCGCTCAACGGCCTGATCGAGCGCCTTGCGCCCAACGGCAACCGCTAGTTCGTATGGCCGACCCCGCTAACGACGCTGACCCTGCCCCGCGCAGCCGCTGGCGTGCCGCTCCGCCCTGGCCGCTGCCCGCACTTCTGAGCTGGGGCGTGAGCTGGGCCGCGTTTCGGCTCTTGCTGCTGCGCGACTGGCCCATGGGAGCGGCCCTGGTGATTGCGGCCTTGCTGGGTGTACTTTTGAGCCTGTGGGGCGACTCCTGGTGGCGCAAGGCGGTGGTGGCGGCCGGTTTTCCGGTGTCCTTCGCCCTGAGTTTGCCCATGCTGGGCCTGGGCGACATGCCGGCCTGGGTCTGGCTGCTGCCGCTGGTGGTGATGCTGCTGGTCTACCCGGTCAATACCTGGGCCGACGCGCCCCTGTTTCCCACCCCGGCCAAGGCCTTGCATGCGCTGCCCGGCTTTGCGCCCCTGCCTGCGGGCGCCCGCGTGCTCGACGCCGGTTGCGGCCTGGGCCACGGCTTGCAGGCCCTGCGCCGGGCCTACCCCAAGGCGCAGTTGTATGGCATCGAATGGAGCGCCACGCTGCGCTGGCTGTGCGCGCTGCGCCTGCCCTGGGCGCGCATCAGCCGCGGCGACATCTGGCTGGCGGACTGGTCGGGCTACCAGATGGTGTATTTGTTCCAGCGCCCGGAGAGCATGCCCAAGGCCGTGGCCAAAGCCGCGCAAGAGCTGCGTCCTGGCGCCTGGATGGTGAGCCTGGATTTTGAAGCCGTGCAACTGTTGCCAAAGAACAGCTATAAGGCAAGCGATGGCAAAATGGTATGGATTTACCAAATGCCATTTGTCTACGCAAGGCCTTAGCATGTCCCTTCCCCTCGACGCCCCCGCACACACGCCCACCACCGACAGCCCTGCTGTTTCCGTTCAATCGGTGGTGGTGTTTGCCATGGCCACCCTGGCCGAGCGGCGTGACGCAGACACCGAAAGCCATTTGCTTCGCATGCAGGCCTACGTCCATTTGCTGGCGCATGCGCTTCGGCGTGTTCCCGCCTTGGCGCCCGTTTTGACGCCGGACTACATCGCCCATCTGGTGCAAGGCGCGCTGTACTACGACATCGGCACCTTGGCCGTGCCCGAGCGTGTCTTGCTCAAGCCGGGACGCTTTACTTTCGAGGAGCGCAGTGCGATGCAAAGCCACACCGTGCGCGGCTACCAGGCCTTGGTGCGGGCACAAACCAGCTGCGGTGCGTCTGGTCCGTGGCTGGACATGGCCAAGCAGCTCGCCCTGTCGCACCACGAGCACTGGAATGGCCACGGCTACCCCCAGCAGCTCGCCGGTGAGGCCATCCCCCTGTGCGCGCGCATTGTGGCTGTGGCCGACGTTTACGACGCCATGGTCAGCAGCAAGGTGTACAAGCCCGGCATGTCGCATGCGCAGGCGGTAGAAAAGATCGCTGCCGAACGCGGCGCCCAGTTTGATCCGCAGGTGGTGGACGCTTTTGTTGACTGCGCTGCCGCGATCGAACGGGTGGCGCGTCGCCATGCCGATACCGAGGACGACTTGCAGCGCAAGATGGAAACCCTGGCCGAGGCGATTGCCGACCACGCGGTGATGTAGGGCGCCTCTGCGCCAAAGTTCTGCGGCGCAAGGACTCTGGCGCCCGCACGCAGGTAGCGGGTCACAAAGCGGGAATAATCCCTGCTTTCAACCTGAGAAAAAACCATGGCAAACCGCCTTACCCAAATCGCCACCCGTACCGGAGACGGCGGCACCACCGGCCTGGGCGACAACAGCCGCGTCTCCAAAAACAGCCTGCGTGTGCACGCCATGGGCGACGTGGACGAGCTCAACTGCCACATCGGCGTGCTTTTATGCGAAGCCATGCCTGAGGGCGTGCGCACGGTGCTGGTGGAAATCCAGCACCAGTTGTTCAACCTGGGCGGCGAGTTGTCGATTCCGGGCTTTGAATTGCTCAAGGCGGAGGCGGTGCTCGCGCTCGACGAGGCCTTGGACGCCTACAACGCCGACCTGCCGCGCCTGCAAGAATTCATTTTGCCCGCAGGCAGCCGCGCCGCCGCCTTAGCCCACGTCTGCCGTACCGTGGCGCGCCGCGCCGAGCGTGCGGTGGTAGCGCTGGGCAACGAAGAGGCCCTGAAAGAAACGCCGCGCCAGTACCTCAACCGCCTGTCGGATTTGATGTTTGTGCTGGCCCGCGTCTTGAACCGCTACCGGACGGATGGCACGGTGGGCGACGACGTCTATTGGAAAAGCGAGCGCATGGCGCGCGCGGGCTAGGTCCTGCGGACCCAGGCCAAAGCGATTCAGGCAACCCGTTTGATCATCGCCCTTTTGGGCGTGCCGGCCACCAGCTGTTTTAGCGTGGCGCCAGAATCGCCATGGTGATGCGGGAGATGCAGGTCAGGTCGCCCGCTTCGTCGCGCAGCTCAATGCCCCAGACCTGGGTGGTGCGGCCGCGGTGGATGGGGCGTGCGGTGCCGGTGACCCAGCCGCTTGTTGCGCCCTTGAGGTGGTTGGCGTTGATGTCCAGCCCCACGGCGCGGTAGTCGGGTGGGCACGAAAAAGCCGCGCCACACGAACCCAGCGTCTCGGCCAGCACCACGGAGACGCCGCCGTGCAACAGGCCATAAGGTTGGCGGGTGCGTGCGTCTACCGGCACGCGGCCCACGATGTAGTCGTCGCCCACTTCCATGAATTCAATGCCCAAATGCGTGTCGGCCGTGCCGACGGTGCCTTGGGTCAGGAGTTCAACCGAGATCGGTTTTTGCCAAATGCGCACAGGTGTTCCTTGCTGTCAAAACCGCCACTGTAGCCGCCCTTGGGAGCCCAGCGGCACCGGCGCCCTCGCTCAGGCGAAGTTGCGTGCGAGTTCGGCAATGTGCTGGGGCGAAATGCCGCAGCAGCCGCCCACCAGGGTGGCGCCTTGGTCCACCCAGCGCTGCGCCCAGCCGACATAGGACAGCGGGTCGAGGTCGTCACGAATATCCAGAATCACCGCATTGGCCGTGGCCTTTTTGGACTGCGCAGGGAAAGCATTAGCGTAGACGCCAATGTCTACCGCCGCCCTTGCGGTATCTATGGCTTGCTTGGCGGCGACCACCGCCGCTTCCATCACCTCGGGCTGACTGCAGTTGAACAAAATGGCTTTGGCGCCCAGCGCCAGGGCTGCAGCCACGGCCACGCCCACGGGTTCGCCGGAGCGCAGCACCGGGGTGTCGCCCTCGGGTTCGTCGTCCAGGGTGAACGAGATCCACAGGGGCTTGGGGTTGCCCTTGAGCGCGGCGTGCACCGCCTGGATTTCGGCAATCGAACTTTGGGTTTCGGCCAGCCACACGTCCACCGACGCGTCTAAGCCGGCAATCAGCGCCTGGTGGATGCGCACCGAGGCCTCGCGTTCAAACAAATCGGGCCGATACGAGCCCAGCGCCGGGGGCAGCGAGCCCGCCACCGTGACCGGGTGTGGCGCGGCGTCCGCACTGGCGCGCGCCAGTTCGCCCGCCAGCCGGGCCAGCGCCACGCCCTGGGCGTCAAAACGTTCCTGGCCAATGTGAAAAGGCACGACGGCGTAGCTGTTGGTGGTGATGATTTGCGCGCCGCCCTGCACAAAGGCGTCGTGCGCCTGGCGCACAAACTGCGGCCCTTGCATCAGCGCCAGGGCCGACCACTCGGGTTGCTGAAACGGCGCGCCCATGCGCTTGAGTTCGCGGCCCATGCCTCCGTCAAGAATCTTCACTGTTGCCATGTTCGGTATCTCCAAAAAAAGTATTGAGCGCATCCTTGGGCAGCTGGCCTGACAGGCCAATGGCGACCAGCACCGCGCCACCGGCGGGTACCGCGCATTTGCGCACACTGCCCTGACGCCCGGCAAATTGCAGCTCCACCCATGGGGACGCCGCGTCCTGGTCCAGCTGCACAACGCCCTTCAAGCGTAGCAGGCCCGGCGGAACCCTTGTGAGCCAGGCCTGCAGCGCGGCCAGTGCAAAGCGCCGCTGCGGCTGGCAAGACCAGCTGTCAAACTGCCGGCCGTGCTGGGGCGTGGGCCCCGCGCCCAGCAAGCGCCCGGGCGCGCCGCTGGCCGCCACCCAGCGCGGGCCGCCCGGCAGCGCGGTGCTGCTGAGCACTGCCAGCGGCAGTTGCGCTTGGGTGGTGGGCCACTGGGCAATGCCGGGGGCGGCGCTGTGCAGCCAGTCTTGCACGGCCTGCAACTGCGCGGCGCTGGCCTGGTCTGCGTGGTTAAGCACCAACTGGTCGGCCGCCCGCACTTGGCGCAGCACGGTGTCGGCCAAGAGCGGGTCTTGCGCCTGCTCCAGGGCGCAGCTGGCGTCAAGCACCACCACCACGCCGTCCAGAGAGAGGCCGGGGTCTGCGCGCCCGAGCTGCGCAATGCGCCAGGGGTCGGAGACGCCACTGGCTTCGATCACCACCGCGTCAAAATCTTGCGCGCGGTCCAGCACCTGGCCTAAGGCGCGGCCCATGTCGTCGCCAATCTGGCAACACACGCAGCCGTTGGTCAGGGCAAAGGTGTCGCCCTCGTGCGCGGCAATCAGCGCGGCGTCCAGGTTCAGGGCGCCAAAGTCGTTGACCAAAATCGCCAGTCGCAGGCCACCGGTGTTGCGCAGCCAGTGCTGCAAGAGCGTGGTTTTGCCCGCGCCCAAAAAGCCGCCAATCACCGTGAGCGGCAGGCGCCGGGGCGCTACGGTGCGCGGAGCGCTGGCGCTGCTTGCCTCAGCCACCACGCGCCTGAAACACCTGGCCCGAGAGCACCGTGCCCCAGACCGCAATGTCTTTGAGGCGCATGGGGTCGATGGTTAGCGGGTCTTCGGCCAGCACGCAAAAGTCGGCGCGCTTGCCGCATTCGATGCTGCCAATCTCGTGGTCGAGCTTGAGCGTCCAGGCCGCACCCAGGGTGATCGCGCGCAGCGCCTGGGCCACGCTGATGCGCTCGGCCTCGCCCAGCACCCGGCCCTGGGGCGTGACGCGGTTGACGGCGCACCAGGCGGTAAACAGCGGCCCCAGTGGCGTGACCGGCGCGTCCGAATGGATGGCCAAATGGACGCCGGCGGCCAGCGCACTGGCGCAGCCGTCAAGCCGGTGGGCCCGGTCCGGGCCCATGGTGGCCTCGTAATGCTGGTCGCCCCAGTACCACAGGTGGTTGGCAAACAAATTGGCGCACAGGCCCAGCGCGGCCATGCGGCGAAACAGCGGCGCGTCCACCATCTGCGCGTGTTGCAGGGTGTGGCGGTGGTCGGCGCGCGGCGCTTGGGTCAGCACGCGCTCGATGGCGTTGATGGCCACTTCACTGGCCTCGTCACCGTTGGTGTGGGTATGAATCAGCAGGCCGGCGCGGTGGTAGGTCTCAAAGTCGGCCTCGTACTGCGCGGGCGCCGTGACCCAGATGCCGTTGGGCGCACCGTTGAAATAGCCCGGCCAGCGCAGCCGCGCGCTAAAGCCTTGGATGGAGCCGTCGAGCATCATCTTGACCAGGCCGTAGCGCAGGCGGTCGGTGTTGCGCGCCATGAGCTGCTGCACATGGGCCGCGCCCAGCGCCGCGCCATGCGTGCCATGAAAGGCCTGGAAGGCCGGCAAGATGCGCACGCCGCAGTCGTCTTGCACCAGCGCCGCCTCCAGCGTTTGGCAGTCGGCGTCGGTGAGTTTGTTGACCAGGTCGGTGGCGGTGGTGACGCCCTGCATGCAGGCCAGCGCGGCAAACGATTTGACGCCCTGCACCGTCATGGGCGACAGCAGCCCGGCGTCACCCACCTTGCGGATGACCAAAAACATGGCGGCGGGCTCTTGCAGCTCGCCGGTGGGCTCGCCTGCGCGCGCGCCGTCGGCAAACTTGACTACGCCTTCGACTTCGTTGTCCGCGTCCACACCGGCGATGTCGAGCATGGCGGAGTTGACGTTCATCAGGTGGCCGTTGGCGTGGGCGATGACGATGGGTCGCGCGCTGCTGGCGCGGTCCAGGTGCTCAACCGTCATGCGCTCGCCACCAAAGTAAATCGGATCAAAGCCCCAGGCAATCAGCGGCGCGGTGGCGCTGTGGCCGTCCGCGCGCATTTGCGCGTCAATGGCCGCGAGCCGGTTGACCACCGCTTCCATAGAGCGCAGGCCGCTCCAGACCTTGCCCTGCGGGTCGCGCCGGTCAAACCAGCCCAGGTAGTGCATGTCCCACATGCTGCCTTCCTTGAGGTGGCAGTGGCCTTCGACCAGGCCGGGCATGAGCACCAGGTCGGCAAAACGCGTGTCCAGCGTGTGTGGCCCCCACTGCGCCAGCGTGTCCAGGTCGCCCACGCCCAAAATGCGCCCGTCCCGCACCGCCACGTGCGTGGCCTGCGGCTGCATCGGGTTCATGGTGATGATGTTGCGGGCGGCGTAGATGGTGATGGACATGGGGGAACTCACAAAGTGTGGGAAACAGGGAAACCTCAAATTTTCGGCAACTGCAGCGGCGCCAGCGGCTGCCCGTCCACCAGCTCGACCCGGCGGCAGCGCACCCAGTGCCCCGGCGCAATTTCCCGCAGGGGCGGCAGCTCGGCGCTGCAGGCGGCATTGGCCACGGGGCAGCGCCCGGCAAAGCGGCAGCCTGGTGGCGGGTTGATGGGGCTGGGTGGGTCGCCGCTGAGTTTGATGCGTTGCGCCGCGCGGGCGCGCCCACCGTGCACCGTGGGCACGGCCGACATCAGCGCCACGCTGTAGGGGTGCAGCGGCCGGGCAAAAAAGGCCTGGCGCGGGGCGCGTTCTACGATTTGGCCGAGGTACATCACCGCGATCTCGTCGCAAATGTGTTCCACCACCGCCATGTCGTGCGAGATGAACAAATAGGTCAGGCCGCGTTCTTTTTGCAGG
>CANFNE010000065.1 GCA_947448105.1 Burkholderiales bacterium | reverse complement strand
CGCATGCGAGCCCCTGCACGCGCTAGCGCACAGCAACCGGGGCGTGCTGCTGCACGAACAAAAGCGCCTGGACGACGCACTGGCGAGTTACGACAGTGCCATCGCGGCGAACCCGGCGTTCGATGGCGCGTACTACAACCGCGCCAACGTCCGCAAAGAGCTCCAGCAATGGGACGCCGCACTGGCCGACTACGACACCTCGATTGTCCTGAACCCTTTGCACGCCGCTGCGCACTTGAACCGGGGCAATCTGTACTACCACCTGGGCAACACCACCGCCGCTGTCGCCTGCTACGACCAGGCGCTGGCCGCCGACCCCGACTACCACGAGGCGCGCTTTAACAAATCCATTCCCTTGCTGCTGTGTGGCGACTTTGCGACGGGCTGGGCGCATTACGCGTGGCGCTGGAAAAACCCGGCGCTCAAGATGCAGGCCAAGCATGGCGCCTACGCGCTGTGGCAAGGCCAGGAATCTTTGCAAGGCAAGACCGTGCTCTTGCACAACGAACAAGGCCTGGGCGACACGCTGCAGTTTTGCCGCTACACCGCTTGCGTGGCGGCGCTCGGGGCCCGCGTGGTGCTGGAAGTGCAGGCGCCGCTGTTGGTCTTGCTGCAAAGCCTGCACGGGGTGTCGCACCTCATGGCCGAGGGAGTGGACCCGGTGGCGGTGGGCGAGACCATCGATTTCCAATGCCCTTTGCTGGGCTTGCCCCAGGCTTTTCAAACCGACTTGCACACCATACCGGCCAGCGAACGCTACCTGCACAGCAACCCGGCCAAGGTGCACGCCTGGCATGCCCGCCTGGGCGCAGTGCAGCGCCCGCGTGTGGGCCTGGTCTGGAGCGGCAGCGTCGGCCACCGGCACGACCTGCAGCGCAGCATTCCCTTGCAGCAGTTGCTGGCCTATTTGCCCGAGGGACTGGACTATGTGTGTCTGCAAAAAGAGTTGCGCCCTGCGGATCGGGACACACTGCAGGCGTGCTGCGCAATCCGCTGCTTTTCCGAGGAACTGCACGACCTGGACGACACCGCCGCCCTGGTGGAATGCATGGACCTGGTGCTCAGCGTCGACACCAGCGTGGTGCATCTGGCGGGCGCCCTGGGCAAGCAAGGCTGGCTGCTTTTGCCCTTGGTGCCGGACTGGCGCTGGCTGCTGGGCCGCGACACCAGCCCCTGGTACCCCAGCCTCACGCTCTACCGCCAAAACGTGCTGGACGATTGGGACAGCGTGCTGGCGCGCGTGCGCGGTGACCTGCAGGCGGTGGCCGCCGCAGGTGTTCGCCCAAAGCGCCCTGCGCCCTCAGGCGCTTAGCGCCAAGGACGGCGCTGCTGCGCCCTGTGCGGTGGCGGCCAGACCGACGGCTTGTGCTGCAATGTCCAGCGAGCGCAGGCGCAGCGCGGTGTCGAACACATCGCACACCACCATCAGTTCATCGGCCCCCGTGGCCTGCGCCAGTTGGTTTAATCCCGCACCCACGGTCTCGGGCCCGCCCACGACCGCTGCGCCCAAAAAGTCACCAATGGCCGCGCGCTCTTGCGGGCTGCATTGCGCCAAAAAGTGGGCGGTGGGCGCCTGCAAGGGGCGCCGGTCGCCGCGCAAAATGCCCAGCACCCGCTGGTAGACGCTGCTGGCTAAAAATTCGGCCTCGTCGTCCGTGGGTGCTGCAACCAGCGGCACGCCAATGGCCACATAGGGCTGGGCCAGGTGTTCGGACGGCTCAAACAACTGGCGGTACAGGTCCACCGCCTGGTGCAGCAGGCGCGGCGCAAAGTGCGACGCAAACGCATAGGGCAGACCGCGCTGCGCCGCCAGTTGCGCCGAAAACAAGCTCGAGCCCAGCAGCCAGATCGGCACCTGCGTGCCCGCCCCCGGCATGGCAACGATACGCTGGCCCGGTTGTGCGGGCCCCAGCAGGCGCTGCAGCTCGGCCACGTCGCGGGGAAAGTCGGCCTCCGTCTCGGGCCGGTCGCGGCGCAGCGCGCGCATGGTGGCCGGGTCGGTGCCCGGCGCGCGGCCCAGGCCCAGGTCAATGCGGTCGGGGTAGAGCGCGGCCAGCGTGCCAAAGGCCTCGGCCACCACCAGCGGCGCATGGTTGGGCAGCATGATGCCCCCCGACCCCACCCGGATGCGCTGTGTGCCACCAGCCAAGTAGCCCACCAGCACGGCAGTGGCGGAGCTGGCTATCCCCTGCATATTGTGGTGTTCGGCCACCCAGTAGCGGGTAAATCCCAGGCGGTCGGCATGTTGGGCGGTGGCCAGTGCGGTGGCCAGCGCCTGTCCCACGCTGGCGCCTTCGCGCACCGCCACCAAATCGAGCATGGACAAGGCGAAGGTGGGTTTGGTGTGCATGGTGGGGCAGTGTTGGGGCGCAGGCGGCTGTGGGTGCGGGACTATGGGTGGCTTGCGCCCCATTATGCGCAGCCTTGGCAGCGCGCCGACCCGACGGAGGTCATTGCTGCGGCCCGGCCGCTGGAGCTTTACCGGAGCGACGCCTGCGCTGGTCACAATGCGGGCATGATTTTTCTGGAGAAGCCATGACCACCGTTCCTCGCTCCACGCTGCCTGGGCCCGGCGCCGCTCACGGCGCGCCACTCCATGGCACGGCCGACCGGCAAGACTACGCCCAGCTCGCCTTGCTGCGCGCCCACCGCCGCGCGCACCGCCGCCGGGCAGACGCCACCTTGCCGCTGCCCGCACTGATCGCCGAGCACCTGGAGGCGCCGCCCCTGACCCGGGGCCAGCGCCTGGCCGACGGCGTGGCCGCCACCATTGGTTCCTGGCGCTTTATCGTCATCCAGAGCACGGCCATCGTGCTGTGGATCACCGGTAATGTGCTGGTGGGCGCCAATTCCTGGGATCCGTATCCCTTTATTTTGCTAAACCTCTTGCTGTCGTTTCAGGCGGCTTACACCGCCCCGGCCATCATGATGAGCCAGAACCGCCAGTCCGAACTCGACCGCCGCCACGCCCAAAGCGACTACGAAATCAACGTCAAGGCCGAACTGGAAATTGAGTTGCTGCACGAAAAAATCGACATCCTGAAAGAACAAGAGTTGTTGGCGCTGACCCAGGCGGTGCGCGAACTCTCGGCGCAGCTCGATACCTTGTCCAAGCGTCTGCCGTAAAACACGCTGGGCCTGCACGGTGCCCGCAGGGGCACCACCCCTGCAACCTGCCCGCAGGGGCACCACCCCTGCTCTAAGATCGCCGCCTATGCACACCACCGCCCTTGTTTTGTTTTCCGGAGGCCAGGACTCCACCACCTGCCTGGCCCATGCGCTCTCCAAGTACGAGCGCGTGGAAACTGTGGCCTTTGACTATGGCCAGCGCCACCATATTGAGCTCGATGCGCGCCTGAATGTGCTGCGCGAACTGCGCGCCCGCTTTCCGGTCTGGGGTGCCAAACTCGGCCAAGACCATTTGCTCGACCTGGCCGTGCTCGGCGAGGTGAGTGAGACCTCGCTCACCCGCGACACCGCCATCGCCATGGAAGCCAGCGGCCTGCCCAACAGCTTTGTGCCCGGGCGCAACCTGCTTTTTTTGACGCTGGCCGCAGCCCTAGCCTACCGCCGGGGCCTGCAAGTGATCGTCACCGGCGTGTGCGAGACCGATTTTTCAGGCTACCCCGACTGCCGCGACGACACCATGAAAGCCATGCAGCTCGCGCTCTCGCTGGGCATGGACCGCCGCTTTTTGATCGAGACTCCTCTGATGTGGATCGACAAGGCTGCCACCTGGCGCATGGCGCACGGGCTGGGCGCACAGGCTGATGCACAAGGCGGAGGCGAGGCGTTGGTGGACCTGGTGGTGGAACACACCCACACCTGCTACCTGGGCGAACGCAGCCAGCGCCACGCCTGGGGTTACGGTTGCGGCAGCTGCCCGGCCTGTGAACTGCGGGCCAAGGGCTTTGCGGCGTTTCGGGATGCCGAATCCCGGTGAGGTTGACCTGTCTATTTTCTCTTTTTACCCGCACCAGCTGGGTGGTTTGATTTCGTCGCGTCGGCGAGCCTTCTACCGGCGTTGCATTGGTAAAACGCCCGCGTGGCAACGGCTGCCAGTGGTGCCCTGGCCGCAGCGAATAAACCAAATGGGGCTGTGTTGGGGCCCTCTTTCGCCTGCTAGGCGAGAGAGGGGAGAATTACACCAGCACTTCGAGCAGCCGATCTAACCCACCCTCGTTAATCGCCACCATGGCTTGCGCGCGCACTGCGGGTTTGGCGTGGTAGGCCACAGACAGGCCAGCGGCACCCATCATGGGCAGGTCGTTGGCGCCGTCTCCCATGGCAATGGCCTGCGCCGGGTCAATGCCCATTTCGGCGCAGGTTTGCAGCAAGGTTTTTCGCTTCTCTTCGCCGTCGCAAATATCGCCCCAGGGCTGGTCCACCATGCGCCCGGTCAGCAGGCCGTTGGCGACTTCGAGCACGTTGGAACGCGTCCAGTCGATATGCAGGCGCTCGCGCACATGGTCGGTAAAAAACGTGAATCCGCCGCTGACCAGCAGCGTTTTCAGGCCCGCCGCCTGGCAGGCGCGCACCAGCGCGGCTGCACCGGGGTTGAGTTGCAGGCGGTGGTCTAGCACCTGCTGCATGTGGCCCACGGTCACCCCGGCCAGCAGCCGCACGCGCTGGCGCAGGCTTTCCTTGTAGTCGGCAATCTCGCCGCGCATGGCTGCCTCGGTTATGGCGGCCACCTCGGCGCGGCGCCCGGCAGCATCAGCAATCTCGTCCACGCATTCGATGTTGATCAGCGTGGAGTCCATGTCAAAGGCGATGAGTTTGAAGTCGGACAGGCGTAATGGGGCGGTGAAGCCTTGGAGGACGAGGCCGGGGGCGATTTCGGTAGCGTGTGTCATGCGGTCTTTTTGGGGTGTGCGCCAGGAATGTGGCACGGTCTGGCGCGTGGGAGCGCGGGTTCAGGATATGGATGGGGGCGGCGTTTCAAACCAGTTTTCCAGGCGCAGGCCCGGCACACGGGCGAAGGCACCATCGGCGCTCACCAGGGTGGCGTCCAGCGCGAGGGCGTGGGCGGCGATTAGCGTATCGTTGGGACTCATGGGTGCGCCGCATTGCTCTAAGGCGGTGCGCAGACTGGCGTAGTGCGGGGCCACATCCGCATCTAACGCCACGACATTGAGCGTGGGCAAAATCGCTTGCAGGGCGCGCTCTAGGCGCGCGTTGGGCTTGCGCTGCAATCCAAAACGCAGCTCGCACAGCACGACGCTGCTGATGGCCATGTTGCAGCCCTCCTCTTGCGCGGTAAGCCTGGCGATTTGCTGAGTTGCCGCACTCATGGGTTCGCGCATCATTTTGGACACAACATTGGTGTCGAGCATATAGAGAGGCATCATTTTTCGAGGTCAATGTCGTCGAGCGGCAGCATCCCTTCATCGACATCGGGAAAGGGTTCGGTGACTACGGGCCAGTCCTTCATGCTATCTAGCGCTGCCAACAAGGCCGCAGCCGAGCCTTTCTTGGGTTTGGGGTTTACGGCTTCCAACACCAAGGTGTTGCCGACCCTGGTCATCAATACTTCTTGGGCTTCAAATTCAAACTCGCGAGGAATTCGCACGGCCTGGTTGGCGCCGTTGCGAAACAGGCGCACCTGACGCGCTGGCGTAGTGGGCGCGAGCGTGTAGTCGGTCGTTTTTCCGGCGGCAAGAAGGCTGCTGGGTTGGTGGCTGGCGGACATGGTCTGGCTCCTGCAAAGAAGTACCGAAACTTTAGCATAGGCCTTGGCCTATGTCACGCCGAAACAGCCTCCGCCAGCGGCTGCCCCAGACTGCGCAAGATATCGCGCACCATCTGCGTGCGGTCTTTGACTTCGGGCAGCTCGCGCTCAATGCGCAGCTTCTCGTTGCCCACCAGCTTGATGTGCTTGTTCTTCTGGATCAGGGCGATGATCTTCATAGGGTCAATCGGCGCGTTCTTCTTGAAGCTGATGCTGATCACACCGGGCGCCGCGTCCACCTTGACCACGCCGTAGGGCTTGGCGATCACGCGCAGGCGGTGCACGTCCACCAGGGTTTGCGCCTGCGCGGGCAGCTTGCCAAAGCGGTCCACAATTTCTTCGAGCAGGGTGTCGATTTGCTCGGTGTTTTTGGCGGTGGCAAACTTTTTGTAAAACGAAAGGCGCAAATGCACATCGCCACAAAAGTCGTCGGGCAAGAGCGCGGGCGCATGCAGATTGATTTCGGTGGTGACGTTCAGCGGGCTGAGCAAGTCGGGCTCAATGCCGGCCTTCAAACAGCGCACCGCCTCGGACAGCATCTCGTTGTACAGCTGAAAACCCACCTCCAACATATTGCCGCTCTGGTTTTCGCCCAGCACTTCACCGGCACCGCGAATCTCCAGGTCGTGCATGGCCAAATAAAAGCCGCTGCCGAGTTCTTCCATCTGCTGAATCGCGTCCAGGCGCTGCTGCGCCTGCTTGGTCAGGCCTTCCAGGTCAGGCACCATCAAATACGCATAAGCCTGGTGGTGGCTGCGCCCCACGCGCCCGCGCAACTGGTGCAGCTGCGCCAGGCCAAACTTGTCGGCGCGGCTCATCACAATCGTGTTGGCCGTGGGCACGTCAATGCCGGTCTCGATGATGGTGGAACACAAAAGCAGGTTGTAGCGCTGGGCAATAAAGTCGCGCATCACCGCTTCGAGTTGCCGCTCGGGCATTTGTCCGTGGGCTACGGCAATGCGGGCTTCGGGCAGCAGCTCTTCGAGCTTGGCGCGGCGGTTCTCGATCGTCTCCACCTCGTTGTGCAAAAAGTACACCTGGCCACCGCGCTTGAGCTCGCGCAGCACCGCCTCGCGGATCACGCCGTTGCCTTCAGTGCGCACAAAGGTCTTGATCGCCAGACGGCGCTGCGGCGCGGTGGCAATCACGCTCAGGTCGCGCAGGCCCTCTAAGGCCATGCCCAGGGTGCGGGGAATCGGCGTGGCGGTGAGCGTGAGCACATCCACCTCGGCGCGCAGGGCTTTCATCGCCTCTTTGTGGCGCACGCCAAAGCGGTGTTCCTCGTCAATGATCAAGAGCCCCAGGTTCTTGAAATGCGTGTCTTGGCTCAGCAGCTTGTGCGTGCCGACCACGATGTCGATGGTGCCGTCGGCCACGCCCTTGAGCGCGGCGGTGATTTCTTTGCCGCTGCGAAAGCGGCTCATCTCCGCCACTTTCACCGGCCACTTGCCAAAGCGGTCCACCAGGGTTTGGTAGTGCTGCTCGGCCAAGAGCGTGGTGGGCGCCAAAAGTGCCACCTGTTTGCCGCCGGTAATGGCGATAAAGGCGGCGCGCAAGGCGACCTCGGTCTTGCCAAAACCCACGTCGCCGCACACCAGCCGGTCCATGGGGCGCGGGCTGATCATGTCTTGGATCACGGCGTGGATGGCAGCTTTTTGGTCTGGCGTTTCTTCAAAACCAAAGTCGTTGGCAAAGGTTTCGTAGTCGGTGGGCGAGTAGCGGAAGGCGTGGCCCTCGCGCGCGGCGCGCCGGGCATAGATGTTGAGCAGTTCGGCAGCGGCGTCGCGCACCTGTTCGGCGGCGCGGCGCTTGGCTTTTTCCCACTGGCCCGAGCCCAGGCGGTGCAGGGGCGCCTCATCGGCACTCACGCCGGTATAGCGGCTAATCAGCTGCAACTGGCTCACCGGCACATACAAAGTGGCTTTGTCGGCGTATTCCAGGTGCAAAAACTCCTGCAGCTCGGGCTCGCCCTGGGCGTTTTTGTTGCCCAAGTCCAGGTGCACCAGGCCGGTGTAGCGGCCAATGCCGTGGGCGGAATGCACCACCGGGTCGCCCACTTTGAGCTCGCTCAGGTCTTTGATGAGCGCCTCAACGTCGCTTACCTGTTCCTGCTTTTTGCGCCGGCGCGTGGTGGGGCCGGCAGCAAACAGCTCGGTCTCGGTGACCAGGTCAATGCCGTGCGCCAGCCAGCGAAAGCCCACGTTCAGCGCGGCAGTGGCAATGCCCAGCGGCTCGGTGCTGGCCACAAACTCAGCCAGGCTGTCAAAGGTCGGCGGGCGCAGGTGGCTGGCGTGCAAAAAGTCCAGCAAACTGGTCTGGCGGCCCTGGCTTTCGGCCAGCACCAGCACGCGGTGCGCCGTGTTGGCCAGGTGGCTTTTGAGCTGCAGCAGCGGATCTTCCACCCCGCGCACCGCCGCCACCGCAGGCATGGCGTCAAATTCGGCATAGGCACTGATGGCGCCGGGCTCAGTGGCTACCGGGCGGATGGCGAGTTGGGCGTAGTCGCGGGCGGCGGCGTAAAACTGCTCAATGCCTAAAAACAAGGCATCAGGCGGCAGCACCGGGCGCTCCGGGTCGCCTTGCACCAGGCGGTAGCGGTCTTTGGTGTCTTGCCAAAAGCGCTGGAAAGACGGCTCCAGGTCGCCATGCAGCACCACCGTGGCCTGCGGGCCCAGGTAGTCAAACACGGTGGCGGTGTCGTCAAAAAACAGGGGCAGGTAGTACTCAATGCCGGCCGTGGCCACGCCCGCGCCCATGTCTTTGTAGATGCGGCTTTTGGTCGGGTCGCCTTCGAGCAGCTCGCGCCAGCGGCTGCGAAACTTGGCGCGCGCGGCCTCGTCCATCGGAAACTCGCGTCCGGGCAGCAAGCGCACCTCGGGCACCGGGTACAGGCTGCGCTGGCTGTCGGGATCGAAGGTGCGGATGCTGTCGATCTCGTCGTCAAACAAATCCACCCGAAAGGGCACCAGCGAGCCCATGGGGAACAAATCAATCAGGCCGCCGCGCACCGCGTATTCGCCGGGGCTGACCACTTGCGTCACGTGGCTGTAGCCCGCCAGCGTGAGCTGGGCCTTGAGCTTGCCCTCGTTGAGTTTTTGCCGCACCTTGAACTCAAAGGTGTAGCCGGCCAAAAACGCCGGAGGCGCGAGCCGGTACAGCGCGGTGGTGGCGGGCATGAGCACCACGTCGGCGCCTTGCTCTTTGTCGCGCTGGCTGATGCGCCACAGCGTGGCCAGGCGCTCGCTGATCAGGTCTTGGTGCGGCGAAAACGTGTCGTAGGGCAGGGTTTCCCAGTCAGGAAACACGGTGCAGCGCAGCTCGGGCGCGAAAAACACCATCTCGTCCATCAGGCGCTGGGCGTCTGCGGCGTCCGCGGCAATGATGGCGGTCATCCTTCCTGCGGCCTTGTCACGCTGGGCCAGTTGGGCCAGCAGCACCGCGTCGGCAGAGCCGACCGGGCGCGGCAGTGTGAAACGTTTACCAGGGGAGAGCGTGGGAAGGGTCATGGAACACTACAAATACAAAAACCCCCGGCGGTCCCAAGACGGGGTGTACGGAGGTGAAAAACCAAAAAGCGCTGCTGATTTTAGAATGCCCCTTGCAAAACGGACGCCGCCCGTGCGCACGCCCTTAGGTTTTCGATGCCACTCCCCATTTCGCCTTCGCCAGTGACTCCCGACGATGCCCCGCGCTATTACGCCCTGGTGCCTTGCGCAGGCGCGGGCAGCCGCGCGGGCACGGCAAGTCCCAAGCAATACCAAACGGTTGCCGGTCAGCCTTTGGTGATGCACACGCTGTGGGCGCTGGCCGGGGTGGCGCGCCTGTATGCCGGCCTGGTGGTGCTGTCGCCGGGCGACGACTTTGCCTGGCCCCCAGGCCCGCAGTGGCCGCAGCGCTTTAGCCGCGTAAGCTGCGGCGGCGAGAGCCGGGCGCACAGCGTGTTCAATGGCTTGCAGGCCCTGCGTGCATCCGGCGCGCGCGACCACGACTGGGTGCTGGTGCACGACGCGGCCCGCTGCCTGGTCACCTCCGCGCTGGTGGACGCCCTGATCGACGCCTGCGCCGGTGATGCGGTGGGCGGCCTCTTGGCCTTGCCCCTGCCAGACACTTTGAAGCGCGCCGTGGACGGCCGCGTGGCCGCCACTGTGCCGCGCGAAGACAAATGGCTGGCCCAAACGCCGCAAATGTTTCGCCTGGGCGCCCTGCAACAGGCCCTGGCCGCCCAAGCCGCCTCGGGCTTTGCGGGTGTCACCGACGAGGCCAGCGCCTTGGAAATGTCCGGCTTGCAGCCGCTCTTGGTGACAGGCAGCGCGCACAACTTCAAAGTCACGTATCCGCAAGACTTTGCGCTGGCGCAGGCGGTGCTTACTAGCCGCAGCGCCGTGGCTCAGAAAGAAATTCCATGAAAAACATCCGCATCGGCGAAGGCTGGGACATACACGCACTGGTTGAGGGGCGCAAACTGATTCTGGGTGGGGTGGAGATTCCCCACAGCAAAGGCCTGTTGGGCCATTCGGATGCCGACGCCTTGCTGCACGCCATTACCGATGCCATTTTGGGCGCGGCAGCTCTGGGCGACATTGGCAGCCATTTTCCGGATACGGACGCGCAGTTCAAAGGGGCTGATTCGGCCGTGTTGCTGCGTGAAGTGGTTCGACTGGTGCGTACACAGGGTTTTGAGATTGGCAACGTGGACAGCACCGTCATCG
>CANFNE010000064.1 GCA_947448105.1 Burkholderiales bacterium | reverse complement strand
GGTCAGGGCCACGATCTGGTTGGTGGTCAGGGCTGCGGTTTGTGTGGTGCTCAGGGCTTGGAGCTGCGCGGTGGTCAGCGCCACCGTCTGGGCGGTGGTCAGTGCCACGACCTGGGCCGTTGTGAGTGCGCGCACGTTGGCCGTAGTCAGGGACACCAAGTCAGCCGTCTCTAGGGCCACGACTTGGCGGGTGCTCAGGGCAGCCGCGTTGGCTGTGCTCAGGCCATACGCCTGGGCGGTGGACAGGGAAACGATTTGGTTGGTGGTCAGGGCTGCGGTTTGGGCAGTGGTCAGGGCTTGGAGTTGCGCCGTCGTCAGGGCCACCGTTTGGGCGGTGGTCAGGGCGGCGACTTGGTCTGTGCTCAGGGCTTTCAGATTGGCCGTGCTCAAGGACACCAAGTCCACCGTTTCTAATGCCGCAATCTGGCTGGTGCTCAGGGCGGCGGCGTTGGCGGTGCTCAGTCCCGCCACTTGTTTGGTGCCCAGCGCCACCACTTGGCGTGTTGACAACGCAGCTATTTGGGCCGTCGTCAGGCCTACGAGTTGAGCCGTCGTGAGAGCCGCCACCTGGGCCGTGCTCAGCGCCACCACTTGGCTGGTCGACAGGGCACGCAGATTGTCAGTGCTCAGAGCGGCCAGATCGGCCGTCGTCAATGCCAGCAGTTGGGCCGTCGTCAATGCATTGGCATTGGCGGTGCTCAGTCCCGCAGCCTGCGTAGCGGTGAGTGCCGCAATCTGGCTGGTGGTCAGCGCAGCGACTTGCGCCGTCGACAAGGATTGCAGGTTGGCCGTAGTCAAGGCGGCCAGGTCTGCGGTTTCCATGGCGACGAGTTGGGCCGTGGTCAGCGCGTTGGCATTGGCCGTGCTCAAGCCATAGGCTTGGGCGGTGGTGAGCGCCACGATTTGGGCGGTCGTGAGTGCTGCCACCTGCGTGGCAGACAGCGCCTGCAGGCTGGCACTGGTCAAGACCGCGAGGTTGGCCGTTTTCAGGCTGACCAGCTGGGCGGTGGTGAGCGCACCGGCGTTGGCGGTGCTCAGTCCATAGGCTTGTGCCGTGGTCAGGGCCGCAATTTGGCTGGTGGTGAGCGCGGCCACTTGTGCCGTGGACAGGGCCCGGATGTTGGCGGTCGTCAAAAGCGCCAAATTGGAGGTTTTGAGGGCCACCAATTGGCCGGTGCCCAAGGCGCTGGCATTGGCCGTGCTCAGGCCTGCGGCTTGTGCTGCGGTGAGGGCGACCACCTGGTTGGTCGTCAGTGCTGCCGTTTGTGCGGTGGTGAGATTGGCGACTTGCGCGGTCGTCAAGGCCGCAAACTGACTGGTAGTGAGCACTGCCACCTGGGCGGTGGACAGGGCGCGCAGATTGGCCGTAGTGAGGGCCGCGAGGTCGACCGTCTCCAGGGCCACGATTTGCGCGGTGGTGAGCGCGGCCGCTTGGGCGGTGCCCATTGCGACCACCTGCCCGGTAGTCAGAGCTACCACTTGCTTGGTGGTGAGCGCGCTGGCCTGGGCCGAAGTCAGGCTCGCAAACTGTGCTGTGGTGAGAGCCGCCAACTGGTTGGTGGTCAAGGCGGCGATTTGGGTGGCGGACAGCGCACGCAGGCTGGCGGTGTTGAGCGCCGCAAGGTCGGCGGTTTCCATGGCCAAGAGTTGTGCCGTCGTCAAAGCCGCTGCGCTGGCCGTGCCCAGCGCATAGGCCTGGAGCGTGCTCAGAGCCACGACCTGGCTGGTGCTCAGGGCGGCGACCTGGCTGGTGCCCAGGGCCTTGACCTGGGTGGTGGTCAGCGCAGTGACCTGGTCCGTGCCCAGCGCAAGCAGCTGCTGGGTGGTCAGCGCCGTCACCTGCGCGGTGGACAGGGCCGCCATATCTGCGGTAGAGAGAGCGGCCACCTGCGCCGTGGTCAAGGCGCTGACTTGCGCCGAACTCAGACCCGACACCTGCGCCGAGGTGAGTGCGGCGAGCTGCGCCGTCGTCAACGCGGCCACCTGGGCGGTCGTCAGGGCGCGCAAATTGGCAGTTTTGATCGCCACAAAATCGGCGGTTTCAATGGCCTGGAGTTGTTCGGTTGTCAGGGCGTAAGCCTGCGCCGTGGTGAGGACAGCGAAGTCTGCGGTCGTCAATGCCACTACCTCTGCTGTAGTCAGCGCCGCGATTCCTGCGGTGGTAAGCGTAGTAACTGTGGTCATTTTTCACCTATATTTTTTGATTTCAAGCCGCCGGACATATGCCGCGCGCGCAAGAACTTTTCACACCGACAACTCGACAAGCGGTAATCGGCTCGAACGCCAAAACCTTGAATCCCGCGCGTCCCCGCCCAGGAAAATGCACCTGCCAGGGCCGCGCGGGGAGCGCGTCCTGGGCACTAAAACTCTTTTCCAATTTTATCAATTTATGGTGTTTTTCACGGTTATTTACCGGTTTATCTAACTTTTCGGTGTAACGCGTGCAACCTTGGTAACGCCGGTAATCACCCTGCAGCGACCACTGCTGCGCCGCCTTGGCCGCGTTTTTTGGCAAGGGCTCAAGATTTCCGGACTCCATCCGACTCTTAGAGCACGATGCAGCGCGAAAGACCCTATGCAAACCACACTGATCAAAATTGACAGCCCCGAAACCGGCATGCAAATGCCGCCGGTACGCCGCTACCCGTTTAACCAGATGGGCGTGGGCGACTCCATCCTCATAGACGACTTCCGAATGGCACAAAGCGCCCGGGTTTCGGCGATAAATTTCATCAAACGTCATGATTTGGGCTGGAAATTCGGTATTCGCAAAATGGACAACGGCTGGAGAATTTTCAGAATCAACTGAGCCTCAGGGCTCCCGGATCGATTCGTCCATCGCTTTGGTTAAGGGCCACAAGAGGTAAGACATCACTGACCGTTTTCCGACAACAATTTCGGCAGACAGCGTCATCCCAGGCAAAAGTCGTGCCTTGTCTGGCATTTTTTTCAATTTGGCGTCGCCATAGGCAATGCGGCTGAGGTAATAGGCGTCAAGCCCGCCGGGCGCTGCGCTGTCGCGGCGAAACGCGTCTTCGCTGATGGTTCGCACCTGGCCGTCGAGGCTGCTGTGTTTCTGAAACGGAAACGCGTCGAGCTTGATGTGCACCACATCACCCGGCTTGATGTAGCCAATGTCCAGGGCGTCGATCTTGACCTCGGCTTCCAACGCCGCGCCCAAGGGCACCAGGGTAAACATCTGCTCGGCCGCTTGCACCACCGAACCCTGCGAGAGCTTGGCCATGTCGAGCACCACCGCGTCCACCGGCGACACCAAGGCCACAAGTTGTTTGCGCTTGTCGGCCTTTTGCAACTGCTCGTTGATACCGTCGCGGTCGCGCGCGGTGCTGAGCAGGTCTTCCATGGTCTTTTGCCGCCAACTCTTGGTAAAAGCGGTCTTTTCAGACTCAAGTGCAGCCAACTCGTTGCGCAACTCATGCTCGCGGTTGTTCGCCAATTGCATTTCGCGCTCGGCGGCCAGGCGCCGGTCGCGGGCTTCGAGCAGTTGCAGCCGGGCGCCAAAGTTTTGGGCCATCAGGGTTTCCTGCATGGCTTCCATCTCGTTCAAGGACTTCATGCGCTGCGCCATCACCCCCTGATCGCGCCGGTTGGTCTCGATGGTCGCGGCCACACGGGCCATGTTTTGTTCCAACTTGGCCAGTTGCGCGGCGTAGTTGGCCTGGCGTTCGCGCGAGAGCTGCGCCTGCAGCACGGCGTCGGCGTCTTTGGCCGACGGCGCCGTGCTTTTGCCCAAAAGCTCCGCATTCAGGCCCCGGGTTTGGGTATCGAGGCTGTGCAGGCGCGAGCGCAGCTGCGCCTCATCGGCCTGGGCAAAGGTCGGGTCCAGCGTGGCCAGCACCTGGCCCTGGTGCACCACCTGGCCTACACGCACCTCGATTTTCTGGATGATGGACGTCTCCAGCGGCTGCACCACGATGTTGGGCAAGGGGTTCACCAAGCGTCCGGAGGCCACCACAATGCGCTCCACCTCCGAAAAACTGGCCCACACCACAAACAACAGCAAAGCCAAGGCCAGCAGGTGCACCGTGCGGCGCAGGTAGACCGGCAGCGGACTGCGCTCGATCGCATCCGCATCGGGCAAAAAGTCCAGGGCGGTGGCGTCCTTGCCCCGGCGGCCCTTGCGCTTTACATGTGACTGGTCTGTTGGTTCCATAGGGTTTGGTAGGTTTCGCAGCGGGTAAGCAGCTCGGCATGGCGGCCACTGTCGACCAATTGGCCGTTTTGCATGACCAAGATGGCGTCAGCATTGACCAGGGTGGACAGGCGGTGGGAGATCATCACCACCGTGCGCCCGATGGCGATGCGCGACAGGTTGCGGATAAAAATGCTTTCGCTTTCGGGGTCAAGCGCACTGGCGGCCTCGTCCAAGATCAGAATGCTGGGCTTGGCCAAGAGCGAGCGGGCGATGGACAGGCGCTGCTTTTGCCCGCCCGAGAGATTGGCGGCGTTTTCTTCCAGGAGCGTGTCGTAGCCCTTGGGCATGCGCTCAATGAACTCGTCGGCCCCGGCGGCTTGGGCGGCGGCCACAATTTCTTCAAACGAGGCGTCGGGTTTGGTGGCCACCAGGTTTTCGCGCACGGTGCCCCGGAACAAAAAGTTCTCTTGCAGCACCACGCCGATTTGGCGGCGCAGGTGGGAGAGGTCAATTTCGCGCGCGTCCACGCCGTCAAAACGCACCAGGCCTGCTTGCAAGGGGTACAGGCCCTGGATCAGCTTGGTCAGCGTGGTTTTGCCCGAGCCGCTGCGCCCCACGATGCCCACCACGGTGCCCGCCGCGATGGTGAAGCTGGCTTTGTTGAGCGCCGGTGTGGTGGCGCCGGGGTAGCTAAAGCTCACCTGGTCAAAGCTGATTTCGCCCTGCAACTGGGGTCGCAGGCCACCGGCGCCGACGCGGCCTTCGGGCGCGCGGTTCATCACCTCGCCCAGCATGCGCACCGACAAAGCGGTCTCCTGGTATTCATTGACCAGGCCCACCATGGCAATCAAAGGCGCGGTCACGCGGCCCGAAATCATCTGAAACGCAATCAACGCGCCCACGCTCAGGGTCTGGTCAAACACCTGCTGCGCGCCAATCACGATGATGACTACCGGCAGTAGCTTGCCCAGAAAGTCGGTAATTGCGTTGCCCGTGATCGACACCTGGCCCAGGCGAAAGTGCATGGTGATGGCCTCGGCCGAGCGCTGGTCCCAGATGCGGCGCTGGGTGGGTTCGATGGCCAGTGCCTTGACGGTGCGCATGCCGTGGATGGTTTCCACCAGCATGGCCTGGCGCTGGCCTTCGGCTAAATACAGGGCGTTGAGCCGGCGCTGGTAGGTCGGCACCATGCCGCCAATCACGGCGGCAATCAGGCCCGTGAACAGCAGCACGATCATGGCCAGCTTGACCGAATAGGCAAACAAAATCGGCAAAAAGATCAGCAAGGACACGGTGTCCAGACCGGTAAAAAAGATACGCCCGGTCAAAAAGTTGCGTATTTTTTCCAGCTGCTGCATGTGCCGGGTCACCACGCCGGCGGTGGTGGTCTCAAAATAGTCGATGGGCAGCGACAGCAAATGGCCAAAAGTGCGGCGCGTCAGGTGCATGTCTATCTTGTTGGTGGCCGCCAGGGTCAACATCTGACGCAGGTAGCCAAAAATGGCATCGAAGGCCAGCGCAATCACAATGCCCACGGCCAGCACCCACAGCGTGGTCTCGCTCTGGTGGGTGAGTACCTTGTCAATCACCAGTTGAAAGAACACCGGCGAGGCCATGCCCAGCAAATGCATGGCCAAGGCGGCGATAAAAATATCGCGAAACGCGTCTTTGTGCTTCCAGATTTCCGGAATAAACCAGGCAAAGCCAAAGCGCTGGTCGGGGTCGGTGAGCTTGTGTTCGCGTTTGAGCAAAATCACCTGGCCGTCCCAGCGGGCGCAAAACGAGGCTTCGTCCTCCAGCACCACCGCGGCCTGCGCGGCCGTGGGGTCGAGCAGGGCGATCTTGCCTTGTCCCTCGGCACGCATGCCCACCACAATCATGAAGCTGCCGTCGCGCATGCAGGCCATCAACGGAAACACGCCGCCCTGGGCCATCAGGCCTTTCCAGGACAGGTGCTCCACCTTGGCCTTGAGGCCAATGTCTGCGGCCATGCGCAGCAGCACCAGCGGGCCGGGCTCCTGGGCGCCCAGCGCAAAGTCCGTGATCAGGCGCTCGGGGTTGATCTGCAGGCCGTGGTGCTGCGCAATCGCGGTGAGGCACTGAACGCCGGTATGGGTGAAAGAATCTTGCATGGTGGTCAAAGTCGGCCCGGCGAACGCGCGCTGTGCGCTTGCGGTGTCTGCATGAAGCTTCTTTCAGTGTCGGGTTGTAAACAGGCCTCGCGGCCAGGAATATCCAAAACCGGGGTAAATCGGTCTGCTGGCACAGTCACAGCACTTTGCGTGCCACCCGCTTTGGACGGAATTCCGTCAAGAATCGGCCGCGCTGCCTTGCCTGGACACCGTCGCGCCGGCGCGCTCCGGCAAGAGCCTGTGCGCGCGGGAGAGAACCCGAGGCCATGCCAGGCATGGCCTGTTTATTGCTGAGGCCAAGCCCCGGGCGCCATTTGCCCAGCCACGCTCCACAGAACATGCCACCCAACATTCCGACCTATGCCAAAGGCCCGCCCAGCGCGGTGAGCTGCTGGCAGTGCCGCCATTTCGCCACGAGCTGGGACCCGGCCCTGCCCTACAGCTGCAAGCTGCTGGGATTCAAGTCGCGCATGCTGCCTTGCATGCAAGTGCAGCAGCTCGATGGACGCGCCTGCCAGGGCTTCGAGCCCAAACCCGCAGCGGGCCCGGCAGCCGCCAAAGTGTCGGCCAATCGTCAATAAAGCGCAAAAACCGCCTGGCACGGGTCTTGCAGAAAGTGGTTTCCCTACACGCCACTTGCAGCCAAAACCGCCATGTCCTTGTCACCTGTTCCTTCTCAAGCCCTCTGGCTCGACCCGTTCCGTCCGCTCGCGGCGGCGGATCGCGCTGCGCTGGCGGCTGCGGGCCTGGACGTGCTGGTGGTGAGCACGCTCGACGCGTTGCAAGCCGCGATAGCCGCCGCACCCCGCCAGACCGCCACCGTGGTGCTGGGCCTGGGCGCTGATATTGCGCTACTGCAAGACACCCTGGCCCTGGTTCAAAACACCGCTTGCGCCACCACCCTGGTCTGCCGCCTGGAGCGCCGCCAGTTGGAGCTGGCCGTGCTGGCCATGCACGAGGGCGCCTGCCACGTGCTGGCCGCAGACGACTGGTCTGCAGCCGCCTGGCGCCTGGCGTTGCAGCGCGCCACGGCTGCGGCAAGCAACACCGCGCCGGCAAGTCCCCCACTCCCACTGGCCCCCAATACAGGTGCTGCGGTGCGCAGCGTGGTCTACGTGGACCCGGTCAGCCGCAACCTGCTGGCCCTGGCACAGCGGGTGGCCCAGGCCCCGGTGGCCGTGCTGGTGGAAGGCCCCACCGGATCGGGCAAGGAAGTGCTGGCGCGCGTGCTGCACGAGTCGTCTGCTGCGGCCAACGGCCCTTTCATTGGCCTGAACTGCGCCGCCCTGCCGGAGCACATGATGGAAGACATGTTGTTTGGCCACGAAAAAGGCGCTTTCACCGGTGCCGTGAAAGAGCACCGCGGCCTGTTTGAACAAGCCCAGGGCGGCACGCTGTTTCTGGACGAAATTGGCGAGTTGCCTTTGGCCCTGCAAGCCAAGTTGCTGCGCGTGCTGCAAGAGCGCAGCCTGGTGCGCTTGGGCGGCGAACGGGCCATCGCACTCGATGTGCGGGTGGTGGCTGCCACTAACAAAAACCTGCGTGAGCAAATTGCCCAGCGCCAGTTCCGTGAAGACCTGTACTTTCGCCTGAGCACTTTCAAGCTGCGCGTGCCGGCACTGGCCGAGCGCAGCGGCGATATTTTGCCCCTGGCCGCGCGTCTGTTGTCCCGCCATATGCGCGCCAACCAGCCCTGGAGCCTGAGCGGAGACGCCCAGCGCCTGCTGCTGTCCTATCCCTGGCCGGGCAATGTGCGCGAGCTTGAAAACGTGGTGCAGCGCGCCATGGTCTTGTGCGCCGGCACCCACATTGACACGCAGCACCTGATGTTTGACGACGCCTCCACCAGCTTTCTTCTGGCCATGGCGCCCCCCGCCAGCCCCGAGCCCATGCCCACCAGCGCACCCGTCCCCACACTGGCGCACGCTGCGGTGACCGCGCCACTGCAAACCACCGTCAAGCACAGCGAACACCACGCCATTCGCGCGGCACTCGACGCCTCCCGCAGCCGTGAAGAAGCGGCGCAAAAACTGGGCATCAGCCCGCGCACCCTGCGCTACAAGCTGGCCCGCCTGCGCGACACGGCCCCTGGCCTGTCAGCCCATTCCTGAAATTCACCTGCCCACCTGTACAGGACCTGCCACCATGATCGAATCCGCCACTTCCGCCAGCAGCATTGCCGCCATGCTCAAGACCCTGCAAGCGCACAGCACGCAGGCCACCGGTCAGGGCTTTGACCTGCCAGGCACCGCACCCACGCCCAAGACGGACTTCTCGGACCTGATTCGCCAGGCGGTGAGCCAGACCAATGCATCCCAGGTGGACGCACAAAACACCGCCCAATCGTTCGAGCGGGGCGAAGCTGTACCGCTGACCGACGTGGTGCTGAAGATGCAAAAAGCCTCGCTGTCCTTTGAAGCCACCTTGCAGGTGCGCAACAAGGTGCTCAAGGCCTATGAAGACATCATGAACATGCCGGTCTGATGCCGCCATCTTCCCAGCAAGCCACCACGCCCTCCCCCATTCCTCCGCGCTGAAAGACTACTTCCATGGCAACCGCAACTGCAACCGCTGGCACCTTCCTCCCTGCCAATGCCGAACCTGGATCCTTGCAAACCCGCTCGGGTGGCGACCGCCGCGCCATGGCGTCGCGCGCAGGTGACGGTGGCAACGGCTTTGCAGACGACGCGCCTGATTTTTCCGGCCCCTTCGGACCCATCAAACAGGTACTGAACCAGCCGGCGGTCAAAAAGTCACTGCCACTGATGGTGATTGCCATGGCGCTCCTGGCATTTGCGCTGGTCTACACCCTGATCAACGCGCCAAGCTACCGCCCCATCATGACGGGCGTCACCGAAACCGACCAGCAAGGCGTGTACGAGGCACTCAAGCAAGGCGAGTTCAAACCGGTGATTGATGCAGGCAGCGGCCAAATCACCGTGCCCGCCGCCCGCTACCACGAGGCCCGCATTTATCTGGCGTCCAAAGGCCTGCCCAAAACTGCGGCTACCGGCCTGGACGCGCTCAAAGACCAGTCCGCCATGACCACCAGCCAGTTCATGGAACAGGTGCGCTACAACTCGGCCATGGAGCAAGAGCTCGCACGCAGCATCCAGCAGATCGAATCGATCCAAACAGCCCGCGTGCACCTGGCCACCACCAAACCCTCGGTGTTTGTGCGTGACCGCACCCCTCCAAAAGCCTCCATCGTGGTCACCCCCCAGGCCGGGCGCAGCGTCAGCCCCATGCAGGTTCAGGCCATTGTGCATTTGGTGGCCTCCAGCGTGCCCATGCTCACCCCCGAGAACGTGGCCGTGGTCGACAACTTTGGCAAGCTCATGACCGACGCCGAGTCGGACGCCTCCATGGGCATGAATGCCGGCCAGACCAAGCACAAGCAGGCCATGGAAGACCTGTACCGCCAGCGCGTAATCCAGATCCTGGCCCCCATCGTGGGCGAGGCCAACGTGCGCTCGCAAGTCAACCTCAGCCTGGACTACAGCCAGACCGAGGTCACCATCGAAGACTTTGACACCGGCGGCAAAGGCCCCAAGACACGTTCCGAGGTCAACAGCGAAGACCGCAACAGCGCCAAAGAGGCTGCGGGCATCCCGGGCACCTTGTCCAACACCGCGCCAGTCGCGCCCACTACCTCGCTCAACACCGCAGCGCCCAACGCCGCAGGCGCCGCCAGCGACGAACGCAGCACGATTGCCACGCGCAGCACCCGCAATTACGAGATCGACCGCCAGGTGCGCCACACCAAGAGCGCCACCGGCGGCGTGCAGCGCCTGAGCGTGGCCGTGGTGATCAACGAGCGCCCGCCCCTGGCCCAGCCCAAAAACGACAAAGGCGAAGACCAGCCGCCCAAGCCCAACCCCTACACCACCGAAGAGGTGGAGCGCATGCAAGAACTCGTGCGCGGCGTGGTGGGCTTTGACGAAGGCCGCAAAGACGTGGTCAGCGTGGTGCAGGCCAAGTTTGAGCCGGACGTGCCCATGGACATGAGCATTCCTTGGCACAAGGACGAGTCGGTCATGAACAACATCAAGTCGGGCTTTCTGGGCCTGATGTTTGTGGCCTTCCTGATGGTGGTGGTGCGCCCGGTGGTCATGCACATGATGAACCGCGACAAGGAAGCGGCCCAAGCCGCCGCCGAAAGCATCCAGATGGC
>CANFNE010000063.1 GCA_947448105.1 Burkholderiales bacterium | reverse complement strand
TTTGCCGCCACCCATCCAGCCATTGAGCTTGCGGTTGAAGTCGCGCCACAGCTCGTCCAAGTCGGGCGGGCCCGACTGCGCGCCGGGACGTGGCGTGGGACGCGGCCGCTCTTCGGCTGCGGGCACCTCGTCTTTTGGCTCGGGCGCAGCTTGCGGTTTGGCGGGACCGCCCTCTTCCGGCTTGGCGTCGTCGGCACGGCCCCAGCGGCTGTCGTTCAGATTGAACATGCGGCCCAGGTTAAAAGTTGGAATTGAAAATTTCATGGTCATAGCCTTCGCACAACGAATCCGATTGTCCACAATTAGGTTTCAGCCTCTTCGGCCAGAGGGGAATCGCCGCCGTCGGCTGCGCGATCGCGCGACACAATGGCGGCCAGGATGGCCCGCAAACTGGCAATGCCGGTGCCCGCGCGGGCGCTCACGAACAGACGCGGGGTTTGCACGCCGTCGACCTCGAACAGGTCTTGTTCTTGCAGCGGAAGATTCGCAGCCTCCATGGCGTCGATTTTGTTAAAGACCAGCAACTGTGGAATGTCTTGCGCCCCGATTTCCTTGAGTACCTGCTGCACCTGGCGGATTTGCAGCACATGGTCTGGGTTGGACGCGTCCACCACATGCACCAGCAAATCGGCATCAATGGCTTCTTGCAAGGTGGCCTGAAACGCATCAATCAAGCCGTGCGGCAGGTCCCGGATAAAGCCCACGGTGTCGGACAAGGACACCGAGCGCTTGGCCTCGCCCAGATACAACTGGCGCGTGGTGGTGTCGAGCGTGGCAAACAACTGGTCAGCGGCATAGGCGCGCGCCTTGACCAGGGCATTGAACAAGGTGGACTTGCCCGCATTGGTGTAGCCAATGAGCGAAATATTGAAGGCGCCGCGCCGGTCGCGCTGCTTGCGCTGGGTCTGGTGCTGGCGCTTGACCTTTTGCAACTGTTCTTTGGTGCGCTTGATGGTGGTGGCGATCATGCGCCGGTCGAGCTCAATCTGCGTCTCGCCCGGACCGCCACGGGTACCGATGCCGCCACGCTGGCGCTCCAGATGCGACCAGCGGCGCACCAGGCGTGTACTCAGGTACTGCAAGCGGGCGAGTTCTACCTGCAACTTGCCCTCGTGGCTGCGTGCGCGTTGGGCAAATATTTCCAGAATCAAAAAGGTGCGGTCATTGACCGGCAGCTCCAAGCGGCGCTCTAGGTTGCGCTGCTGGCCAGGGCTCAGGCTTTGGTCGAACAGGATCTCTTCTGCGCCATGCTGGGCGGCCAGAAGCTTGATCTCGTCGGCTTTGCCGGTGCCCACAAACAGCGCGGCGTCAGGCGCGCGGCGTTTGCAGGTGATGGACGCCACCGGCTCAAGCCCGGCGGTGCGGGCCAGCAAACCCAGCTCTTCGAGCTCGCCATCAAAATGGGGCAATCCCAAATCCACACCGACCAAAATGGTTCGCGCAGACGTGGGTCGGTCGGTGGGATTCAAACGGGAGAAGGTGTAGAACCTGGATGCACGCTGCCGCCTCGCACAGGCAAGGTGTTAAGGCGCTGGCGCCTCGTCGGCACCAGCAGCCGCCAAATTGACCGCGCGGCCGGGAACGATGGTGGAAATAGCGTGCTTGTAGACCATTTGTGTCACGGTATTGCGCAACAACACGACGTACTGGTCAAAAGACTCGATCTGCCCTTGCAACTTGATGCCGTTGACCAAATACACCGACACCGGGATGTGCTCGCGGCGCAATGCATTCAAAAAGGGGTCTTGGAGGAGTTGGCTTTTGTTGTTCACGATATTCTCCGTGTTGGAAAGTAAGAGCTAAGAAGATACCACATGCCCTGCGGTATTTTTTCGCCCCCAGGGGGCTCAGGGGATTAGCAAACCGGCTTTACCAGGCGATCAGTCTTTGTCTGAATACGGGTTGGTTGCAGACTTCATCTGGATCAGCAAGGGGGTTCCCACCAGGTCGAATTCCTTGCGGAAACGCCCTTCCAGAAAGCGCTTGTAGGAGTCCGTGACATGCTCCAGCGAATTGCCGTGGATGATGATGATGGGCGGGTTCATGCCGCCTTGGTGCGCATAACGCAGCTTGGGGCGGTACATACCGGTTTTTTTGGGCGTCTGGAACTGCACGGCCTCCATGAGCAGGCGCGTAAGCACTGGCGTGGGCATCTTGCGGTTGGCCGAACGGTGCGCCTGCGCAATCGAATCCCACACCGGGCCAAGACCCTGGCGCTTGGTGGCCGATATCAGGTGCAAGGCAGCGAATTTCAGAAAACCCAGGCGGGTTTCCAGCGAACGCTTGACGAGTTCGCGCTGGTATTCATCCACCGCGTCCCACTTGTTGACTGCCACCACCACCGCGCGGCCTGATTCCAGGATGTAGCCAGCAATGTGCGCGTCCTGGTCGGTCACGCCCTGGATGGCGTCGATCAGCAGCAGTACAACGTTGGCTGATTCGATGGCCTGCAGCGTCTTGACCACCGAGAACTTCTCGATCGCCTCAAACACCTTGCCCTTGCGGCGCAAACCGGCCGTGTCGATCAGCTCAAACTTTTGACCGCCGCGCTCAAAGGGCACGGCAATCGCGTCGCGCGTGGTGCCGGGCATGTCAAAGGCCACCAGGCGCTCTTCGCCCAGCCAGGTGTTGATCAGCGTGGACTTGCCCACATTGGGGCGCCCCGCGACAGCCAGTTTGATGGTGGTGGGGTCGCTTTCCTCTTCCGCTTGCGCCATGGCCAGCGCCAGGGGTTCGAGCACCTGGTCAATCAGCGGACGAATGCCCTGGCCATGCGCCGCGCTGATCGGAATCACGGCGCCCAGGCCCAACTCGAAAAACTCGGTGAACTGCACGCCATCGGTCATGCCTTCGGCCTTGTTGGCCACCACGATGGCCGACTTGCCCAAGCGGCGCAGGTACTTCGCAATTTCATGGTCTTGGGCCGATACGCCGCCGCGCGCATCCACCACAAAGAGCACCACATCGGCTTCGGCCACGGCCTGGCGGGTTTGCTTGGCCATCTCTTTGTAGATGCCCGAAGCGGCGTCCGGCTCAAAGCCACCGGTGTCGACCACGATGTATTCGTGCTTGCCGTGCTTGGCGTTGCCGTAATGCCGGTCGCGCGTCAGACCCGCGTAGTCGGCGACGATGGCGTCGCGCGTCTTGGTCAGCCGGTTGAACAGGGTTGATTTGCCCACATTGGGTCTTCCGACCAGGGCGATAACAGGTTTCATGGAGGTTTTAGCCTAATTAGTCAGGCCGAAACCCAATCACGGTGCCGCGCTGTGTCACCACGACCAAGGTGTCCTCTACCCACACAGGTGCCAGGGCGATGGGCGAGCCGTCGCTGGCGACGCGGGCCAACAAGGCCCCGTCTTTGGGAGACAAAAAGTGTACGAATCCTTCGAAATCGCCAACCGCCAAGGCGCGGCCCGCGAGCACCGGTGCCGAGAGGCCCCGAAAACGCAGCTTCTCGCTGGTCCAGAGTTTTTCGCCATCGATGCGGCGCCAGGCCACGACTTTGCCGTCGCTCTCGGCACCAAACACGGTGTTAGCGTCGCCCGCGATGCCGCTGGCGCCCGAGGCCGGTTTGGTCCAGAGCGTGCGTCCGGCTTGCGCGTCCACGCAGGCGACGCTGGACTGGAAAGCCCGCAGGCACAGGTTGTTGCCCACGCGGCTGGTGCCAGCCACCAGATCCACCAGGCGCTCGACTTCGTTCACGCCGCGCCCTACGGCCACCGCAGCGTCCCAGCGGACCGTGCCGTTTTGGGGGTTCAGGCCCAACAATCGTCCGCTTTGGGTGGCCAGCAAGGTGTCACCCACTGCCGCCAAAATACCAGGCTGGCCCAAGACAAGAGCGTCGCCCGGGCGCTGCTGCAGCCAGAGTTTGCGCCCGGTGGCAGCGTCAAAAGCACTCACGGTCCGGTCGGCCGACAGCAAAAACACGCGTGCGCCCGCCACCAAAGGCGATGAGAGCGTCAGGGAGGGCAGCTTTTGGCGCCACACTTCTTTGCCCTCGCGCAGTGCGACAAGCTGGTTTTCTCGGGTGACCACGGCCACGGTGTCGCCATCGCTGCCAATACCCGCACTCAAAGGTGCGCCCACGCTCGCGCGCCAGAGCGGCTTGCCGCTGCACGCATCCATTGCGCTGATGTCGCCCTGGGTGGAAGCCACCAGGACCTGCGTGCCCACGGTGCGCACTTCCAGCGGCAGCGCCGTAGCGCCCGCGGTGGCGCGCCACAGCTCTTTGACGCCGACTTGCGCCGGATTCGCTTCTAGGGCCGTGGGCTTGGGCTTGTCGTTGCTGGCGCAGGCCTGCAAGACCAGCACAAGGACCAGCGTCAAAAATCCTTGAACTACGGACAAGAGACGTGGGGTTTGGCGCATCAGTTCGCTCCGCTTGTTGCGTTTGGCACAACCGACTTAGGCGCTTCGGGCTCCACACCCAGCGCATTGAGCTTGACGCGCACCAAGCGGCGGTATTCGGAGCGCTCGTCAAATGCCTTGAAAGCAGCCAAATAAGCGGTTTTTGCTGCATCGCGCTGGCCTTGCAGCAGCAGCACGTCGCCACGCCGGTCGGCCACCAGGGCGACAAAGGCGGCGTCCTTGGCCGCGTCCAGGGCTTGGAGGGCCTCGGGGTATTGTTTGGCGTCGAGATACACATTGGCCAAGCGCAAGCTGGCAATGGCAGCGTAGCCCTCGTCGCCCGACTTGTCGGCCACCCATTGCAGGGCCGCTTTGGCCACATCGGGCTTGCCGCCGTCTGCGGCCATTTTGGCCAAAGCCAGACCCGCTTGCTGGGTGTAGCTGGCGCGGGCATAGCGGTCTTTCATGTCGTTGAAAGTGCGCTCGGCCTTGGCCACGTCGCCGCCCGCTACGGATTTACCCATTTCATCAAACATGGCTGCGGCCTGCGCCGCCTGGCTGCGCTGCCAGTAGTTGTAGCCATTCCAGCCCGCCAGACCGAGCATCACCGCGATCAGCACGCCGCTGATGAGGTTGCCGTATTTGCTCCAGAAATGCTTGAGTTCGTCGAGCTGTTCTTGTTCTTCGAGGTCGAGTTGGTTTGCCATGGGGGTATTTGTTTAAGGGGCGGATTGTAGGCTGTCGGCCCATTCGGGCCAAAGGTCCAGCGCCAGTGTGCGTTGGGGCACGGCCGGGTCGCGCAGGGCCTTGACGGTCACACATCCCTGCGCCAATTCGTCAGGACCGAAGACCAGCGCATAGCGCGCGCCCGAGGCGTCGGCCTTCTTGAACTGGCTTTTCATGCTGGCCATGCCAGCTTCGCCGCTGGCGTGCATCAGCACCGAGACGCCTGCGCTGCGCAGGCGCTGCAGGCAAGCAGCCACCTGGGGCAAGGCAGCAGCGTCTGGCACCACGGCGTAAACGTCGAGCAGTGGCAGGGCCAGGCTGTCTTCTTGCGCTTTGAGCAACTCCAGTACCCGCTCCATTCCCATGGCCCAGCCTACGGCCGGGGTGGGTTTGCCGCCGATTTGTTCGACCAGGTAGTCGTAGCGCCCGCCCCCGCAAATCGTGCCCTGCGAGCCCAGCTGCGTGGTGACAAACTCAAACACCGTGAGGTTGTAGTAGTCCATGCCGCGCACCAGGCGCGGGTTCATGGAATACGGCACGCCGTTGGCGTCCAAAATGGCCAGCACAGCAGCCAAATGCGCTTTGGACGCCTCGCCCAAAAAGTCGAGCAGCTTGGGCGCGGCCTCCACCACCGGCTGCATGTCGGGGTTTTTGCTATCGAGCAGGCGCAAAGGGTTGAGGTGCAAGCGTCGGCGCGACTCGGGGTCCAAAGCGTCGGCGTGGGCTTCAAAGTGGGCGATGAGTGCGGCGCGGTGCAAATTGCGTTCTTCGGGCTGGCCCAGGCTGTTGATTTGCAACTCTACGCCGCCGATACCTAGCTCTTTCCACAGCGCGTCCGCCATCAAGATGAGTTCGGCGTCAAGCTCGGGGCCGCCAAAGCCCAGCGCCTCGGCGCCCACCTGGTGGAACTGGCGGTAGCGCCCGCGCTGGGGCCGCTCGTGGCGGAACATGGGGCCGAAGTAGTACAGGCGCTTGCCGCCGTTGTAGAGGAGCGTGTGTTCGACCACCGCACGCACCACCCCGGCCGTGTTTTCGGGGCGCAGGGTGAGCTGCTCGCCGTTGAGCCGGTCCTCAAACGAATACATCTCTTTCTCAACGATGTCGGTCACCTCGCCCAGGCCGCGCACAAACAGCGCGGTGGGCTCAACGATGGGGGTGCGAATGTTTTCATAAGCGTAGCGGCGCATCAGCGCGCGCACCCGCTCTTCGAGCGCTTCCCAACGGGCCGAGTCGGGAGGCAATATGTCGTTCATGCCTTTGACGGCCATGAGTTTTTCCGCCTTGCGTGGCGCTTGTGGTTCGGTCATAAAAGGGGTCAGGTGGGCGACTGCGTTGCCGCTGCGCCAAAACGTTGCTGGATGTAGTTCTCAACCACCGCCTGGAAGTCGGTGGCAATGGCGTCGCCACGCAGGGTCATGCGCTTTTCGCCGTCAATAAATACCGGCGCAGCGGGCGCCTCGCCCGTGCCGGGCAGGCTGATGCCAATGTCGGCGTGCTTGCTCTCGCCCGGGCCGTTGACGATGCACCCCATCACCGCCACCTTGAGGTTTTCCACCCCGGGGTAGCGCGCACGCCACACCGGCATTTGGTCGCGCAGAAAGTTGTCGATCTGCTGGGTCAATTCCTGGAAGGTGGTGCTGGTGGTGCGGCCGCATCCAGGGCAGGCGGTCACGCTGGGCACAAAGGCGCGCAGACCCAAGGCCTGCAAAATTTCGGCGGCCACCACCACCTCCTGGTTGCGCGACTCGCCCGGCGCCGGGGTGAGCGACACGCGGATGGTGTCGCCAATACCCTCTTGCAGCAAAACCGACAGTGCCGCGGTGGAAGCCACTGTGCCCTTGGTACCCATGCCGGCCTCAGTCAGGCCCAAATGCAGGGGATAGCGCGTGTTGCGACCCAGCTCGCGGTACACGGCGATCAGGTCTTGCACGCCGCTGACCTTGCACGAAATAATGATCTGGCTGGCCTGCATGCCCATGGACTGGGCCAACTCGGCCGAACCCACGGCTGAACTGATCAGCGCCTGGTACATCACCTGCTTCACACCCAGCGGCTCCGCCAGTTGCGCGTTGCTGTCCATCAGGTGGGCGAGCAGTTCCTGGTCCAGGCTGCCCCAGTTCACGCCAATGCGCACCGGCTTGTCCCAGCGCAGCGCAGCTTCAATCATCTGGCCGAACTGCCGGTCTTTTTTGTCGCCCTTGCCCACGTTGCCGGGGTTGATGCGGTATTTGGACAGCGCCTGCGCGCAGTCGGGAAAATCGGTCAACAGCCGGTGTCCATTGAAATGGAAGTCGCCAATCAGCGGCACCGCAATACCCATGCGGTCGAGCTGCTCGCGGATATAAGGCACGGCCTGCGCCGCCTCGGGCGTGTTGACCGTGATACGCACCATCTCCGAGCCCGCCAGCGCCAGCTCTTTGACCTGGATGGCGGTTCCCACTGCGTCGACCGTGTCGGTATTGGTCATGGACTGGATGCGCACCGGCGCGCCGCCACCGATGGTGACGATATTGCTGCCCCAGGCCACGCGGGCCTGCAAGCCTTTGCGAGAAGCGTCCCCGTTGGAATTGAACCGTGTTTCGTTTGGCATCATTGCACCTTGAATCTTGCAACATTGTCGGCTGCGCCGGGCTCTAGCTTGATGCGCTGGCCGCGCACTTCCACCTCGGTATCGTCAGCCCGCCCGACCACCACCCACAAAGGCAGGGCCGCGCTGGCCGAACTGGTGCTGGCGGTCTCACCTGCGGCCAAGGTTTTGCGCAAGAGCGTCACACCATTGGCGTCGACGACGGCCACCCAGGTCAGGGCCCGGGCCTTAAATACCAACAAGGGAATGGCAGGCGCGCCGGCCAAAGTGCCGCTCACCGAGGCGCTGGCCACGGCTTTGGCAGGCGTTGGCGGCGGTGCGGGAACCGCTGCACCCACGCCCACCGCCGCTGTGCTGGCGCTGGCCGGGGGCACAACGGCCACCGGCGCGCTGGCCGAAGGCTCAGGTGAACTTACGCCAAGGCGCGTGTCGGTGGGGCCGGCGTCTGGCGGCATCACCGGCTCTGGAACGGCCATGGGCGCCGGGGCGGCGCTCAGATGCTGCTGCGTCCAGGCCTGCGGCACCCAGGTCTGCAGCGCAGGCGCAAAGTACAAGGCCACGGCAGCGATCACCAAAGCCAAGGCCAACCAGGCCAGAGGCAAGCGCGCCCGCGCGCCCTGGTTGCGCCATGGAAATCCACCCTTGTCACGGAAACCCGGGTTGGCGTCCGAGGCTGCGACGGACCAGACGCGTTTTTCAGGTTTGGGCAAGCGCGCCAGCACGACGGCCGGATCAAGCCGCACATGGCGGCAGACACTGGCGGCCACCGCGCGCAACATGGTGATGTCGGGCCAGTCGGCGAAACGGTCGTCTTCCAGTGCTTGCAGTCGGGGCACTGGTAATTTGACCCTTGCTGCGAGTTCTTCCAGGCTTAGTCCCACCGCACGGCGGGCGTTGGACAGCATTTGGCCCGCCGTGGGCGGCGCGGCCACGGGCTGCGCTTGCAGCGCTTCCTCTGCCTGTGCCAGGGGCGCGGTAGGCAGCGCTGAATCATTCATGGAAGGACTCCCGCTCCAGCCAGAGCGACTCTTTGGACGAAGGGAAACGCTGAACCAAGGTTTGCCCCAGCGTGCGCAAGGCTTGTGCATCGCCCATGGCCTTGGCTGTTTTAGCACCCAGCCACAGCGACTCGGCGTTGGCCAGGTCGGACGTGTTCAGGCGGCTCAGGTAACGCTGGGCTTGGGGAAATTCGCCGCGCTTGTACAGACCCAAGCCCAGGTTGTAGGCAACCACCGGGTTGCCGGGGTCGAGCTGGTAGGCGTTGAGCAAGCTGGTCTCTGCAGCCTGCGCCTGTCCGGCTTTGGCCTGGCACAAGCCTTGGATCATCCAGGTCTTGGCGCGTTCGTTGTACGTCGGGTTGGCCAGAGCAGCGCTAAACAGGTCGGCCGCCGCCGCCATGCGCCCCTGCTGGCACAAAAGCAAGCCGTAGTTGTGTTGCACGGTGGCGGCCTTGGGGCTCAGGACGAGTGCCTGGCGAAAGCTGTCTTGCGCCAGCGGATATTCGTTGAGCCGCATGTAAATCAGGCCGCGCAGGTTATGGGCCTCAAACAGGCCGGGGTCGACCGCGATCGACTGCTTGAGCTCGTCCAAGGCGATGGTGGTCTTGCCTTCGCTGAAATAGTTGACCGCCAGCTCCAGCCGGATGCGCGCGCGTTTGCGCGCTTCGGTCTCGTCAGACGCGGTTACCAAATCGGATTTATCGGTACGCGGGGGCGTGCTGCCGCAGGCAACCAGGCCGAGCAATCCAGCGGCGAGCAGCCAGCGCAAACCCAGCCATGCCACCGACTTGCGGGCGGTAGTAAAAAGCTTGGAATTGAAAGCCAGCGCCGCCATATCAGTGCACCTCTGTAGCCAGTACGGCAGCGGCCTGACCCAGGTTGGCCGACGCTTCGGCGCTGCGCTGCTTGTGGATGCGCACCACCACGCCGGTGCGGTCTTGCACGTCACCGGCCAACTGGCCGCAGGCCGCAGCGATGTCGTCGCCGCGCGTCTTGCGCACCGTGGTGACTACACCGGCGCGGGTCAACACCTCAGAAAAAGCCTGAACACGGGCGTTAGACGAACGCGTCAGGCCCGAGGCGGCAAAAGGGTTAAAGGGAATCAGGTTGACCTTGCACCAGTGCAAATTGCCGCCGGAGCTGCGCAACAAGTCCACCAACTGCGCGGCCAGCTCGGGCGTGTCGTTGACGCCGTCGAGCATGCAGTACTCAAAGGTAATAAAGTCACGCGGCGCCACCGCCAGGTAGCGCACGCAGGCCTGCATCAGCTCGGCAATCGGGTATTTTTTGTTCAGCGGCACCAGGCTTTCGCGCAGTGCGTCATTGGGCGCGTGCAAGGACACAGCCAGCGCCACCGGGCAGTCTTGGCCTAAGCGGTCCACCATGGGCACCATGCCCGAGGTCGAGACGGTCACGCGCCGGCGCGACAGGCCGTAGGCGTGGTCGTCGAGCATGACCTTGAGGGCGGGTACGAGTTCGGTGTAGTTTTGCAGGGGCTCGCCCATGCCCATCATCACCACGTTGGAGATGATGCGCTCGTCGCGGGCCAGGTGCTTGCGCAAAAAGTGCTCGGCAAACCAAAGCTGCGAGACGATTTCGCCGGACGTCAGGTTGCGGCTAAAGCCCTGGTGGCCGGTGGAGCAAAAGCGGCAACCCACGGCGCAACCCGCCTGGGACGAAATGCACAGCGTGCCGCGGTCAGATTCGGGAATAAAAACGGCCTCTACCGCGTCGCCTGCGCCTACGTCGAACAGCCACTTGATGGTGCCGTCGGTGGATTCGTGCTGGGACAGGACGCGCAGCGGCGTCACTTGGGCGCAACCCT